>NZ_BAAABH010000014.1:0-96401 GCF_054767855.1 Clostridium sp. CTA-19
ATTTCCCATAACGTAAGTTAGTAAGACTCCTGAAAGAACATCAGGTTGATAGGTGAGGGGTGTAAGCATGGTAACATGTTCAGCTGACTCATACTAATAAGTCGAGGGCTTGACCTAATATAATCACTGTGCAATTTTCAGAGAACAATATTAAAATTTTTAATTAAATAATATCCGTTAATGTCAACAGTGGATTTTTAATATTGTTTGATGTATGTATTTATCTGGTAATTATAGTTTTAAGGGTAACACTCCTTTCCATTCCGAACAGGTCGGTTAAGCCTTATAACGCTGAGAGTACTGCACGGGAGACTGTGTGGGAGGGTAGGTTGTTGCCAGGTAACATGGTTCACTAGCTCAGTTGGTAGAGCACATGACTTTTAATCATGGTGTCCGGGGTTCGATTCCCCGGTGAGCCACCAAGTCGTAGTAATTATACTACGGCTTTTTTGATTTTAAAAATAAAAATTTTATAAAATTAAATATATAGAGAATAAATATATTTATTTAGTTTAAAATACATTATAAAAATAGCTTAAGGGTGATAAAATGAGTTATGATAAATTTTTAAGAACAAATGATAGCATAAAGAGTTATAAATACATAAAAAGAAAAATAAATAATATTAATGAAGATTTTATAATTAATGGATTTCAATATTGGTGTGTATTTAGAGAAATAGATGCAATTGCTTGTGCAGTTTACATTTTAGAAGTTTTGGATAATGTGGAAAATTTAAAGGATATCCCATACTTGCAGAAATCATACAACTATTTATATCATATAGTTGATAGAGAGGAAATATTTAATGCAGAAGAAGAAGGGATTTATAACAAAATTTTAGATATAGCTTCTATATTAAAATATGCTGATGTATATGGGAAAAGTGGTTGTGATTTAAATAAAAAAAGCTTACAATATACATTAAAAGGAATAATAGATGAAATAAAATATTTCATAACTAGTTTTAAAAAGAAATAAGATTTATTATAGGGGTGGGAATATGGCATCAAAAGATATTTTAATAAACTTAGCAAAAGATGATTTTGAAAAAGATGAAGAAATAATTTCTATAGTAAGTGGAGCTTTGAAAAAACACATTAATGGGAAAAATACCGTTAGAGCAGGCTTAGTAATTGCAACAAATAAAAAAATTAGATTTATAAGCAAAAGATTTTTAAAAATATACAAGGATATTATTGAATATAATGTTATAGAGGATGTAGAAGTGTCAGAAGAAAAACTAGGTTATAGAATATTTTTAAAGGGCAAAATACAATCCTTTGTGATTGAATTTGGAGAATGTGAAGATATTAATAAATTTATTTCATATATAAATAATAAAAAATAATTGTAATAAAATAGTCTATGAAAACATATATTAGAATCATAATAAAACATCGATGTTATATTATTTTTAGAATAGGTATTAAAAAAGTTTAACTAAGTTCCTATAATTTAATAGGGTTGCATATTTTGCATTTAATTGTCATATAAATATCTAACTTTGTATAAGATATCAAGTTGAATTTTAAAATTGTTTATTCAAAAGCTTGAATAAATTATATTACTGCAATGTGCAGTTTAAAATAGATAGACTTATATTAAAAATAAGTTGAAGATTTAATGAAAGTTAGATGTTTATTAAAGAATGAAATTAATAAATTACAAAACAATTCATATTTAACATTAAGTTAGATTATTATAATTAAAATCTTAAGGTTTATGATGATGTAGAAGACAAGTTTTAATAGTTTTAATTTTAAGCGGATTGGTTAATAGGGATTTATTAATTTATATTAGTTAACTATTAAGCCTATGTAGAGGAGATAGATCTATTTGAAAAAATGGGCAATAGGGGAGTTTCGAAAATAAATAGTGCTCCCTTATTTCAATTTTTATATACTGAAAAATAATATGTAATAAATTTAATATTTTGCATATAAATTATAAGATATGCAACGTATATAAATATGAAAAGTTTTAAAAGCATCAAGATAAAATAGATGCTTTTTATTTTTTAATTTTTTTAATTAAAATTAATTTAAATTTAAAAAAGAATTATTTTATATAAAAATATTATATTTTTATGTAAAATGTGTAAAGTATATATCAAATTTACACGAAATGTAGTATATGCAAGTTATTTCTGTAAAAATTAAATTGTATATATTAAGGAGAAGAATTTTATATGAGATTAAAGAAAATTAGTTTAAAAAGTATAAGAACTAAATTATTAATTATAACTTTAGTTATGGTAGTAGCTATAGGAATATCTTTAGGGTGTTTTTCTTTTTTATCATCAAAAAATACGCTAATATCTAGTACAACTAACCTTATGAAAGAAATGAGCAGAATAGCATCAAGTGATGTAGGTAATCAAGCTCTATCTTTAAGTTCATCACTAGATAGCACTGCTAATAGCGATGCATTAAATAGTAGTTTAAAAATAGATGAAAGATTAAAATTTTTAGATTATATAGCTAAAAAAGAAAATTATTTAAGAATAGGAATTGCAGATAAATCTGGTAATATTATTTATAATGATGGGAAAAAAGAAAATATTAGTAATGAAGAGTTTTTTAAAAGGAGTATAGCAGGAGAAAGAATTTTATCTAAGCCTTATAAAAGTGAGATAAATGGTGGATTAATAGCTTCTATATCAGCACCAAGAAAAGAAAATGATAGAATAGATGAAATTGTAGTTGGTATAAAATCAGCTGCTTATTTAAGTGATATAATAAATGAAATAACATTTTTAAATACCGGTGAGAGTTTTATAATTCATAAAGATGGTACAATAATAGCATCGAAATTTCAAGAAATAGTTGATAGACAAGAAAATTTAATTGTAGATGGAAGTGATGATCCAAATACAAAAGAATTAATAGTATTAGAAAATAAAATGATTCAAAATGAAACCGGTATAGGAGAATATACATATGAAGGTAATAGAAAGTATATGGCTTATTGTCCCATAGAGGGAACAGAATGGTCCTTAGGGGTAGCTATACATAAAGATGATTTATTAGATGGATTAAGCAGTCTTAAAAATACTATAATAGGAATAGTTTTAATGATAATAATTTTATTTTCAATATTTGTAATAATATTTAGCAATAGAATAACAGAAGGACTTATAAAAATAAAAAATCACATGTTAGGACTTTCAAAAGGTGATTTTACTAGAGAAATTGAAAAGAAGTATTTAAATAATAATGATGAAGTTGGAGATATATGTAAAACTATGATATATACTCAAAATTCAATATCATCAATGGTAAAGGAAATAAAAAATTCAGGGGAAGAAATAGACTGTAGTGCATCAAATTTAGCATCTATATCTGAAGAGGTTGCGGCACTAACGACTAACATATCGGAAGCTATAATAGAAGTTACAAGAGGAACAACTAAACAATCTAATGATTTAACAGGTATAGTTAATAAGTTAGAGGATTTTAGTTTAGATATAAATGAAATAACTAAGCATATTAAGAGCATAAATGATATGGCATTAAACATAAAAGAAAGTTCTGGAAAAAGTACAAAGGATATGAATTTTGTTGTTTCATCTATGAAAAATTTTAATGAAGAATTTAAAAATTTTAGTATCAATATATCATCGATGGATAGTGATATAAAAACAGTTAACGAAATTATTGATTTAATAAATAGTATTGCAGAACAAACAAATTTATTAGCATTGAATGCAGCAATTGAAGCAGCTAGAGCTGGTGAATCAGGAAAAGGATTTGCGGTTGTAGCAGATGAAATAAAAAAACTTGCTGAAAAGAGCAAAGAATCTTCTGCAAATATATATAGAATAATAAATAAATTACTATTGAATACTAAAGAAATAGTAAATAAAACTGTAGTAATAAATGGTGATTTGGAAAAACAACAAGATAATGTTGAAATATCAATGGAATCCTTTGAGGAAATTTCAGCATTGGTTGAATATATAGTTCCAAAGATAACTGATATAAACACTTCTTTTGATGGTATAAGTGAAAATAAAAACAATATAATTAATACAATTGAAGAAATATCAGCTATATCACAAGAAATATCAGCTTCTTCAGAGGAGATTTCTGCTTCTGTAGAAGAACTAAATAATTCAAGTACAGAAGTGGCAGGAAGTGCGCAAATGTTAACAACTAAATCATTAGATATGATGGGAGAAGTAAATAAGTTCAAATTCTAATTATTGTATATAGGAAAACAATTTTAGATTTAAAGCTATATACCAAATTTTTGTTATCAGTTAAGAAAAAATAAGTATAACTATAGTTAGTTAAAAGTTAAGAACTATTAACTAAGCTGTTTAATCTTAAATTTTCTCATTTGATAAATGCATGAGTTAAGAATATTGTATAGGGTTCCAAGTTGACTCATAAAGTTATCCATTTCAAGATTTGGATACCCTAAATAGTGAGACATGCTCTGAATTACTTGGAACTCAACACTATATTTTGTATAAAAATATTTTAAAGTTATTGAATAAATTTAAATTTGAGCTTGTTTCCCTATATCAGTCTCAAAATAAAAGTATGATTTTATTTTGAGACTGTCTTTTAATTTATAAAGAAAAGTAGAAATAAATATATTAGAAATATAATTGAAGCAGATATTATAGTAGTTTTTATTGGTAAAGAATTGAGTTTTTTATCTAATCCATTTGTATTATGCTTATTTTTTTCTTCCTGATATCTTGTATAATTATTGGGGTCAAGATTTGGCATGAAATCACCTCTATATATTATGATATATATATAATATGAAATCATATGAATATAATCAACTAATTATTTTAACATTCTAACAATTGTTCATATCTAAAATAATGTTTTAATATATAGATAATATATCATATTTAATCAATAATAGAAAAAATATGTAAAATAATTTGGATTTTTTACGATATATGTTATATAATTAATTTAATTTGAAAATACTTATGAAAATTATTTTATTTTTAAAATGATAATGAGTTTAATTTTCAATTTTTTTATTTAACTATTAAAATTAAAAGGAGGAGATATATGTGGAGAATAAAAAACTTTTAAAATATTTAAAAGTAAAAAGATTTTCATCATTAATACTTGTATTAACATTTATTGTTGCAGCTATTATTCCATCTATGGCTTTAGCAATAGATGATAATTCTTATGATTTTGAAAAAGAAATTAGCAAGTATAGTGAAAATTATAAGGTTAGTACAGAACCATTAGGCTTAGAGGTTGGAGAAAGTACAAGCCTTATGAAATATGTTGTATCATTAGGTGGAGATGAGAATAGTGAATTTATTTGGTTAAGTTCAGATAGTGATATGGCAGTTGTAGATGCTGTGGGAAATGTTACAGCAAAACAAAATGGTACAGTGAAAATTTATGGAGTGTCAGAGGGGATTAATTTTGTTTTTACTATAATAATAAAAGACTATAGCAAAAACAATGTAATTACTAATTTCCCAAAACTAAATGACAATCCAAAGTTGCGAGCTGCAAGTGGTAAGTTAAAAGTTTTTGTAGATCCAGGACATGGAGGAGTAGATCCTGGTGCAACAGGACCGACTGGCTATCAAGAAAAACAAATGGCTTTAGATGTTGGATTAAGATTAAAGTCAAAATTAGAAGCTGAAGGTATAATTGTACAAATGAGTAGAACTACTGATGTTGCTTTAGGTGCAAATGAAACAGAAGATTTAATGGCAAGAGCTAATATGGGAAATTCATTTGGTGCAGACATATTTGTTTCAATACATAATAACTCAGCAACTCCTGCAGCATTAGGAACAGAGACTTTTATACATGATAGTTTTGGACCTGGAATTGATGAAGCAAGAGATTTAGCAACAAAAGTTCAAAAGAATTTAATAAGTAAACTTAATTCTGTAGATAGAGGAGTTAAAACTGCAGATTTTGCTGTTTTAAGAGAAACATCTATGCCTGCTATTTTAGCAGAATTAGATTTTATAAGTAATCCTACAATTGAAGCTAAAATGAAAACTCCTGAATACAGAGAAATGTGCGCACAGGCGTTATATGATGGTATAATTAATTATTTTGATTTAACTCCTGGAAATCCAATACCAGTTCAAGGTATAAATTTAAGTGATAATGATATATATTTAACTGAAGGTTATACTAAAATAGTAACTGCTAATGTTCAGCCTGCTAATGCAAGTAATAAGAATGTTGCATGGACAAGCAGTGATAATAATATAGCAACTGTTGATAGTAATGGAAAGGTTAAGGCTATAGCAGAAGGCGAAGCAGTAATAACAGCTACAACAGAAAATGGTGGATTTAAAGCTTCTACAAATGTAAAAGTAGTTAAAGAAATAAATGGACAGAGATTATTTGGTAGTGATAGATATGAAACATCTTTTGAAATTTCTAAACAAGGATGGAAAGATGGACAAGGAGCTAATGTTGTTTTAGCAAGTGGAGAAGATTACCCAGATGCACTTTGTGCAGTACCTCTTGCAAGAAAATATTCAGCACCTATATTATTAACAAGAAAAAATAGCGTTGAACAAGGACTTAAAGATGAACTTACAAGATTAGATACTAAAAAAGTATTTATAATTGGAGGGGAAACTGTAATATCTAAAAGCGTCGAGCAGAGCATAAAAGATATGGGTATAGATGTGGAAAGATTAGGTGGAGATACTAGATATGAAACATCTGTTTTAGTAGGTAATAAAATAGATAGTAATGGAGAGGTAACAATAGCTAATGGTCTAAATTACCCAGATGCATTGTCAGTAGCGGCAATAGCAGCAAATAAAAATATGCCTATATTATTAACAGATAAGTCTTCAATAAATGATAGTGTAAAATCTTTTATAAAAAATAAAGGATTTACTAAATCATATGTAGTTGGAGGAACTACTGTTATTTCAGATGAACTTATAAAACAATTACCAAATGCAACAAGAATTAGTGGAAATGATAGATATGAAACTAATAAAAATGTAATTTCAACATTTTCAAATAGTATAGATTTCTCAAAAGTGTATATTGCAGTTGGAAATAATTATCCAGATGCATTATCAGTAGCGCCGTTAGCTGCTAAAGAAGGAAATATAGTTATATTAGGTGATACAAGTAATACAACAAATAACACAATTATAAATGCTTTGGGAAGTAATTATAATAAAGTAAATAATGCTTATATATTAGGTTCTTCATCTATGATTTCTGATGGTTATCTAAATAATAATGGAATAGCTGTTAAATAATTTAATTTAAAGTTATTTTCATATAAAAAGGTATATCCTATAAGTTTAAAGGGTATGCCTTTTTATTTATTTAAATTAGGATAAAACACTATATTTTGTAATAAAATGGTTTAAAATAAAGGGTTTTACAAAAAGATGACGAATACAAATATTATTATCCATTATTATTATCCATTTTAAAATTTAAGGGTATTTAATTAAAGGGGGGGATAATTTGAAGATTAGAGAAAAATTAAACTATAAAAAGTTAAAAAAAGCTTCAGTATTATCAGTAGTTTTAACTTTAATAATTGGTTCTATATTTTCAACAGTAGCAATTGCAAAAGAGAATCATTGTTATGAATTTGAAACTGAAATCAGCAAATATAATGATAATTATGAGGTAACAACAGAGCCGTTAGGATTGGAAATTGGGGAAACTATAAGCCTTAGAGATCATGTTATATCATTAGGTGGAGATGAAAAAGATGAATTTATTTGGTTAAGTTCAGATAGTGATATGGTAGTTGTAGATGCTGTTGGAAATGTTACAGCAAAACAAAATGGTACGGCAAAGATTTATTGCATAGTAGGAGATGCTAAGGTTGTTTTTACCATAATAATAAAGGATTATAATAAAAATAATTTAATTACTAATTTTCCGAGGTTAAATGATAATCCAAAACTGAGAGCTGCAAGTGGTAAGTTAAAAGTTTTTGTAGATCCAGGACATGGTGGAACAGATTCAGGAGCAATAGGACCAACTGGATATAATGAAAAAGAAATGACTTTAGATGTCGGATTAAGGCTAAGATCAAAATTAGAAGCTAAAGGCATAATTGTAGAAATGAGTAGAACAACTGATGTTGAGTTAGGACCAACTGAAAGAGAAGATTTAATGGCAAGAGCTAATATGGGAAATAAGTTTGGTGGGGATATATTTGTTTCAATACATAATAATTCTTCAATAACTTCAAATGTAAAGGGAACTGAGACTTATATACATGATAGTTTTGGACCGGGAATTGATGAGGCAAGAGATTTAGCAACAAAAGTTCAAAATAGTTTAGTAAATAATCTTGGTTCTGTAGATAGAGGAGTTAAAACTTTTAATTACTGTGTACTAAGAGAAACTTATATGCCTGCAATTTTAGCAGAGTTAGATTTTATAAATAATCCTACAATTGAAGTTAAAATGAAAACTCCTGAATATAGAGAAATATGTGCACAAGCTTTATATGATAGTATAATTAATTACTTTAATTTAACTCCTGGAAATTCAGTGCCAACTGAAGGCATAACTTTAAGTGATAAAGATTTATATTTAATTGAAGGTTATAATAAAAAAATAACTGCAAATGTTCAACCTGCAAATGCAAGTGATAAGAACGTTACGTGGACAAGTAGCGATATTAATATAGCTACTGTTGATAGTAATGGAAATGTTAAGGCTATATCAGAAGGTGAAGCAGTAATAACAGCTACAACAGAAAGCGGTGGATTTAAAGCTTATTCAAATGTAAAAGTAATTAAAGGAATAAATGGACATAGATTATTTGGTAGTGATAGATATGCAACATCCTATGAAGTTTCCAAACAAGGATGGAAAGATGGACAGGGAGCTAATGTTGTGCTAGCAAGTGGCGAAGATTATCCAGATGCACTTTGTGCAGTACCTCTTGCAAAACAATGCTCAGCACCTATATTATTAACAAGAAAAAATAGCTTTGAACAAGGACTTAAAGACGAACTTACAAGATTAGATACTAAAAAAGTATTTATAATTGGAGGGGAAACTGTAATATCTAAAGACGTTGAGCAAAGCATAAAATCTATGGGGATAGATATAGAAAGATTAGGTGGAGTTACTAGATATGAAACATCTGTTCTAGTAGGTAATAAAATAGATAACAATGGTGCTGTAACAGTAGCTAATGGATTAAATTATCCAGATGCATTATCAATAGCATCAATAGCGGCTACTAATAATATGCCTATAATATTAACAGAAAAATCTTCACTAAACAGTAATGTAAAATCTTTTATAGAGAATAAAAAATTTACTAAATCATATGTAGTTGGAGGAACTACTGTTATTTCAGATGAACTTGTAAAGCAATTACCAAATGCAACAAGAATTAATGGAAATAATAGATATGAAACTAATAAAAATGTAATTTCAACATTTTCAAATAGTATAGATTTCTCAAAAGTATATGTTGCAGTTGGAAATAATTATCCAGATGCATTATCAGTAGCACCGTTAGCAGCTAAAGAAGGAAATATAATTATATTAGGTGATACAAGTAATACAACAAATTATACAATTATAGATGCTATAGGAAATAATTATGAAAAAATAAATGATACTTATATATTAGGATCTTCAACAATAATTTCTGATGACTATTTAAATAATAATGGAATAGTTGTAAAATAATTAAAATTAAAATTATTTTATATAAAAAGCATATTTTATAATCCTTTAGGATTAGAGAATATGCTTTTTATATTTAAAAATATAAGGAAACAAGCTCCAATTTAAATTTATTTAATAACTTTAAAATATTTTCATACAATATGCAGTGTTGAATTCTAAGTGATTCGGAGCATGTTTCACTATTTTAGGTATTCAAGTTTTGGAATGGATAATTTTAAGAGTCAACTTGGAACCCTATATTAAGTTTAAAATAAAACTTAAATAAAGTTTAAAAAAATTTGAAAATATATTTGATATTTTAATTTAAAATTTAAAAATGTAATTTAAATTTAACTAATTATTTATAAAATACTATAAATTTCATTTAATTAATTATAAAGCTTTAGAGTATTGAAAGTATTATTGGAAATAATAGAATTAAGGATTTATAAAAAATTAAAAATTAATTATAAAAATTTAACTTTTATTATGTTGAAAATTGTAAAAATAGCAACATAAATAGATTAACGTCAAGTTACACTGAATATATTAAGGGGTGATTCTATGAAAAGCATAACAATAGGAATTATAATATGTATTTTATTAAATTTTAATGCAACAGCTTTGTCTTCAAATAAACCTTCAAATGTGGAAGTTAACCCTCCTAGACTAGTAAATGCAAATAAATATAATAGCATCGTAGAAAGTGAAGATATAAAATATAGTAATGAATTTATTGATGTAAATATAAAATTACCAAAAATAACAACTAATAATAAAATTACTGACAAGATTATGAATAATATGATTTCTAAGGATATATTGGCATTAAAAGATGAAATAGAGAAAGATGGAGAAAAGACTTATAAGGAGTTCCCTGGGAATGGAGATTTTAGGAAGTATTCTTTTGATTCAGAATTTGAGGTAACTTATGATAAAAATAATATATTAAGCATCGTAAATACAATATATTATTATACTGGTGGAGCACATGGTATGACAATAAAAAAACCATATGTTTTTGATACAAACACAGGCAAAATAGCTTATCTGAAAAATTTCTTTGATAAAAAAGAAGATTATAAAAAGATAATACTTGATGAAATAAAAAAGGAAATAAATACTCATCCAGAAATGTATTATGATAATATAATATCATCTTTAAATGGTATACCCATTGATCAAAATTTTTATTTAACAAGCGAGGGAATAGTTGTATTTTATGATTTATACGATATAGCTCCATATGTAGCAGGGATAAGAGACTTTAAAATACCATACAATATATTTAAATATGGATTAAAATCAGATTTTAGTGTAAAGACCGATAATATAATGATAAAAAAAGATAAAATTATAAAAGACAATGTGAACTATAATGAATATATATATTATCCAGAAATAATAAATCTACCGAATCCTATAATTGAGAAAAAAATTAATACTATAATAGAAAGAGATATAGATGATTTTAAAAATGAAGCTATTAAATTAGGTGGAAAAGGTAAAAAGATAGGTCTATCTGTATCTAGTATAGATTATTTTTTAAATGACAATATTATAAGTTTAGATATAACTTATTCAGCAAATGATGGAACAACACTTAATAGTATACTTTATGATAGAGGATATAATTTTGATTTGAACTCTGGACAAAATTATAACTTAGAAAGTGTTTTTAAGAAAAATTTTAATTATGTAGAAGAAATAAATTCAATTATAGATTCACAAATTAAAAATATAAAATCTACATCAGATTACAAATATGATTATAAATTTACAACTATAAATAAAAATCAACAGTATTTTATTTATAGAGGAAATTTAGTTATAATGTTTAATGCTGGCGATATATTAGATAAAGATTTTGGAAATGTAAAATTTTATATTCCTTTAAATAAATTTGGTGATAATGTTAATGAAATTTTTAAAGGCTAAATAAAAAGTGAATTCAAAAGAATTCACTTTTTATATTTGTAAAATATATAATTTTAATAAATAAATATATATTTTATTACCAAAAAAAGTAATTTATGATATAATAATGAAAAAGTTTAATGTATTTAAAATAAATTAAAATTGAGGGGATGAACAAATGTACAAATTTTATAATTCTATACTTATAAATAAAAGTATTGATGAAGTTTTCAATATTTTTTCAAATTTAAAGTTTTTAAGTGTAATTTGGGATTATATTTTAGATGAAAGAAAAGATTATACAAATCTTAAAGAAGGATTAAAAGTTAAATTTGCATTATTAAATAATAAAAATAAAATAGATTTAGAATTAATGGTTATGGATATTGAGAAAAATCAATATTTCTCAATATTAAATAAAAAAAATGGAGCAAAAGTAAGCTATAGATATAATTTCATAGAAAAGGAAAATGCTACTGAGATAAAATACGTTGAAAATGTTCATTTAGAAAGTTTTCATGAAGAATTAGCAGAGCAAATATTTGAAATTATAAAAGACGAAGATTATAATCATTTATTAAAAGTAAAAGCATATTTAGAAGCATAAATTTATATGAAAACGTAGATTGAAATTTTATTTTATAAATTAATTAGGCTTTTATTTTAACTCATATGTAACAAAATATACCATATAATAATATTATATAAGAGAATTACTATTTTATGGAGGAATTTATGCAAAATAAAAGTCCAGAAAATATAATAGGTCCAGATATAAATGAATATAGAGGCAATATTGATTATAAACTTTTAGCAACACAAACACCGTATGTATATGCTAGGGCCTCCGGTTCTGGTACAGGTAGATTTAGAGTTGATAAAAAGTTTATAGAGTATGTTAATGGGCTTAAATCTGTTGGGATTTTAAGTGGAGGGTACCATTATGCTGTACCATCCTATGATTTAACTACTGCAGATTCTCAATGTGATGACTTCATTAAATTACTACAACAAGCTTATGGTGATGGAAAATACGGAGAATTATTTCCTGTAATTGATATTGAAACACCAATAGATAAATCTATATCTACAGATGCTCTGTTAGACTGGGTAGATAGATTCAGAAAGCGTTTTGAAAAGAAGACTAGAAGGGTGCTTATGTTATATACTGGAGCTTTTTTTATAGATCTTTATAATAATTTCAATCATTCTAAAAAAGGCTATATATTAGCAGATATGCCCCTTTGGATAGCTATGTATCCAGAAATACCTGGTAATCCATTATATCCTAAAGATCAAGGTGGATGGACTAGATGGACAATATGGCAATTCACAGAAAATGGAAACATGAAAGGTATAAACCCACCAGTAGATTTAAACTATGGACCTAAACATTTAGATTATTTAACTCAACCTAGGGTTGTAAAGAATTTAAAAGCATATGCCGGAAAAAATAATATATATGTTACATGGAGTAGAAATACAGATAAAGATTTAAATGGTTATAATTTATTTTTAAATTCTGAATATGTGGCTACAGTTGGGAGAGATTCTGTAGAATTTAATATAAAATTAGATAAACCATTTAATCCAAATGCTAAATATGAAGTTTCTATAGAAGCATTTGATTTAGGTGGAGATTTTTCACCAAGTAGAGCTAAAGTTATAGTATCAAATACAAGGGAAGATTTAGAGAATTTAAATAGCTTCAATCATAACATATTACAAAATAAAGATTATAGTATAGGAAAATATAGCAGTAGTCAAAAACCAGGATACTTTAGTCCTAGGATAAAGGAAAATACTATGGTGTATTATGATGAAGATGATGATTTATATTATTATCCAGTAAAAATAAGTCATCCATATGAATATGAAAGTACAATGAGCCGTGGTGACGAGGATGAGGTGCTTTTTAAATATAATTTGGATGAAAATAACATGGTAGATGATTTAAATATAGAAAAAAGTAATATGAATGATTCAAGTGAGTATGAAAATTATGATAATTCAGCACCAGATTATAGTCAAATACAACGAAATTTAGACAATGAATATAGTTATAAAAATCATATTTATAATGAAGATATTGAAGATAAGCATAATCTTAGTGAATATTGTCCTGAGAAAGACCTGAGCAATTTAACTACAGATTATAATAAATTACAATGGGAACTAGATGAAGAATATGCAAATAAATATGATTACAAGGATGATAAAGAATTTTATAGTAATTATAAAGAAAATTATAAATTTGACGGACACTATGATGATAAAGAATATAGAAATTTAGATTCTAAATCAGATTATAATAAGGTTCATCAAGAATTAGATAAAGAGTATGCAAAAGAATGCAGTTATAAAATTAAAAATGAATGTGATGATCTGCCAAGAAGAAAAAATGTCTATGAAGAATATGACGATTTATATGATTATAAATGGTTAAGTAATAAAGAGAAGAATAGACCTATGAAGAAGAATATTAATGAAGTTGAGGATTCACAATATAAATATTGGTATGAAGACACTAGTAGTGATAAGAGCAGAGTAAAAACTAAAAGCAAGAATAAGAGCAAAGACAAACATAATAAAAAGAAGCATAAAAACCACAGATAAATATAGAAAATTAATATGTTAAATATTATAATAGAAAAGGTAGCTCTAATAAATTATTATTAGGACTACTTTTTTTAGTGATTAAAAAACTTTTATCATAAAAGAAATATACTATTTTTATTATGAAGGATTCTAAATGTTTATATAGAATAAAGATTTATATAAAACATATAAATATCTAAAGAATTACACAATATATGTGTAGATATATTAAAATATAAAAGTGGAGGGGAAATATGGATAATATAAATAAAGTGAAAACAAGAGAAGAAATACCTGAAAAATATAAGTGGAATGTATCAAAAATGTATGCAAATGATGAATTGTGGGAAATGGATTTTAAAAAAGCAAAGGAAATTTGTCCTAAACTTCTGAATTATAAAGGGAAATTGAAAAATAGTAAAGAATTGCTAAATTATTTAAACAGCTATATGGATGCATCAATGCTTATGGAAAATTTATATGTATATGCTCATTTAAGAAATGATGAAAATCAAGCAAATCCTAAATATCAAGTTATATTAGATAAGATAAAAACATATTATTCTGAGTTTGCTAGTATGAATTCGTTTTTTATACCAGAAATATTAAGTTTTTCAGAAGATGAAATAAATGAAATTATATCAGATGAAAGTGGATTGAAATTATATGAAAAGTATCTAAAGGATATATTAGAAGAAAAGCCACATGTTTTAAGTGAAGAGGAAGAGAGGATACTAGCTTCTGTAAGCAACTGTTTAGATGCGCCGTATAATACATTTAGTATGCTAAGTAATGCAGATATGACTTTCCCTAAGATAATAGACGAAGATGATAAAGAAGTAGAGCTTACAGAAGGCAATTATTCAGTATTTATAAGAAGTAAAAATAGAAAAGTTAGAGAGAGTGCATTTAAAGTATTGTTTCGAACTTATGGAAAGTTTAAAAATACATTTGCATCTACTTATACAGCAGCACATAAGAATTTTATATTTAATTCGAAGACAAGAAAATATAATTCTTCATTAGAAAGTTCTTTAAAGCCAAATAAAATTCCATTAGAAGTATATCATAATGTAGTTAATACAGTAAATGAAAATTTACCATCACTGCATAGATACGTTAACATAAAGAAAAGATTATTAAAATTAGATGATATTCATATGTATGATTTATATGTTCCTAATATAGAAGCACCTAAATTTGATATACCATATGAAAGTGCAATAGATCTATGCTTAAAAGCATTAAAACCATTAGGAGATGAGTATTTAGAAATATTTAAGAGTGGTATAAATGATGGATGGGTAGATGTTTATGAAAACAAAGGGAAAAGAGGAGGAGCATACTCAAGTGGAAGTTATACAAGTATGCCTTATGTACTTTTAAATTATACCAATCAAGTTAATGATGCATCAACACTTGCACATGAGATGGGGCACTCAATTCATTCTTACTATTCAAGAAAAAATCAACCATATATATATGCCGACTATGTTTTATTTTGTGCAGAGGTAGCGTCTATAACTAATGAATGTTTATTTATGGATTATTTAATGAAAAATGAAACTGATAAAAATAAACGTTTATATTTAATGAATGAACAATTAGAAAGCATAAGAACTACAGTGTTTAGACAAACAATGTTTGCAGAATTTGAACTTACAACTCATGAAAAGATGGAAAATGGTGAAAGTTTATCTACAGAGGATTTATGTGGAATTTATCATAATTTAAATAAAAAGTATTTTGGAAAAGATATGATTATTGATGAAGAAATAGACATGGAATGGGCTAGAATTCCTCATTTCTATAGTGATTTTTATGTATATCAATATGTTACAGGTTTTGCAGCAGCTAATTCATTTTATAATATAATATTAAATGGAGAAAATAATGATATAGAAAAGTATAAGAATTTCTTGAAATCAGGTTGCAGTGATTATCCTATAAATATACTGAAAAAAGCAGGTGTTGATATGACAACACCAAAACCATTACAGGATACTATAGATAGATTTAATGAATTACTAGATATGTTAGAAAAAGAGATTTAACAAAAATTAATCCATTAGGTATTTTCCTAATGGATTAATTCTTTATAATACTAGTCTTCTGATAAACTACATTTATTAGTGCTACTTTTTTTAATAAAACTTAATTTAGTTTCAGTAGTTAATATTGACATAAATATAAATATGCATCCTAAAAACATAGTAATAGTAAAATTGTCTTTAAATATTATTATAGATAATAATGAACCAAATACACTTTCCAAAGACAAAATTATTGCTGCATGAGTTGAACTAGTATATTTTTGAGCAATATTTTGAATAATAAAGCATAGCATAGTACTAAAAAATACTAGATATAATATAGATGGTACTAGAGCTTTATTTAAAATATTAGGAGGTGTTTCTAAAAGAAATGCAGCTATAAAAGATAGTATTGCTGCAGTAGCAAATTGTATTATAGTAAGAATAATAGGATCACTCTTTTTAGTGTAAATACCTGTAGTTATTATTTGGCCTGCAAAACCTATACCACAAAGCAAAGTTAGTAAATCACCCATATTAATAGAAGTAGAACTTTGAAGAGTTAAAAGTGCAATTCCTATTAAACATAAAATAGCTCCAATTATAGAATATTTATCAGGTTTATCTTTAAATATAAACCAATTGAAAAATGGGACTAATACAACATAAGTCGCGGTTAAAAAGGCACTTTTACTAGCTGTTGTATAAACAATACCTACAGTTTGGAATGCAAAGCCTAAAAATAAAAAGAACCCAATTATAAATCCCATTTTGAGATCTGATTTTTTTATATTTTTAATATATTTAAAAAATATTATTGCCATCAATATTGTTGATAAGGAAAATCGTACAGCCATTTGATAAAAAGGTGGAATTAATGTTACGGAATCTTTAACGGCTATGAATCCACCACCCCAGATTATTGCAACTAGAAAAAGAGATAAATCAGAAATTAAGCTTTTGTTTTTAATATTTTTCATTTGGTCACATCCTTTTAAAATAGTAATTAGTGTAATGATTCAAATTATATAAAATTTAATTGGTAGTTTTATATAGTGTTCCAAGTTGACTTTTAAAAGTTATTGAATAAACTTAAATGAGAGATTATTTTCCTATAGAATTAAGAAATAAAACATATATAATATAATTATTATATGAAAGTTCAAATTATCCTTTAAAAATTCATTATCTTAAAAGAAAATTTACAAATGCAGTTGAAAAGTAATAGGATTTAAAAAAATAATTATTAAAAATTTATAAAGAATTTTGAAAAACATATTAAATATTTAGGAATACTCTTATATAATATATAGTATAATACAAAATTTTACCTTAGGGGGATTGTAATGGAGATTAATAGTGAAACATGTTATCTTTATCAAATAGCAGAAGTAAGTCCATATAAAAAAAACTTAATAAACAAAAATATTAAAAAGTATAAGCTTGTTAATCCAGATTGTGTGGATTGCAAAATGCAAAAGATAGTTAATAATGGAGAAATTACTAGTGAAGACATTGATGATGATGTAATTATTGCTAATAAAGGAGATATAATAATTTCATTAAAACAAAATTTTAGAGAAAATGAACTTTGTGTTGCGCTAGTAGAAGAAGAAAATATGTTAGTATCACAGGATTTTTTTATAATTACTCCAAAAGAAAAGGAAAATAGTGAAAAAATATTAACATTATTTAGAGATGAATATGTAGTATCTCAAATAAAGCCACTATATACAGGGGATGAATATTTTCATATAAATATTCAAGAAATAAAGAACATACAATTACCTAGATAGGTTATAATTTAATAAATTATATATAATCAATATATAAACTTTATGCTTTGTATATGTTTGTTTTGTTAAGCAAATATAATACAAAGTTTTTTTTGTTTGATAATGAAGAATATTGGAAATAATATTAAATGAATTTTGCAATATAATCTTTATGGTATAATAGATAAAAGGTTAGTTTATATAATAAATTTATTTTAAAAGTTCATTTTGTGATTTAATAGAATAAATACTATAATAAATGAAGATGATTCATAAAAAAGATAGGATTAATATAAATTCAACGATTATATTATGTGTCTAGAGTAAATTATAGGCAAATAGGGAGTGACGATATGGAGAAAAATTTGGAGTTTTGTAAGTGTACACAAGTACATAAGGATATAGTTAAAGATGTAAAAGAAAATATACCATCGGAAGAAATATTAAATAGTTTATCTGAACTTTTTAAAGCTTTTGGGGATATGACACGTATAAAAATAATTTATGTACTATTCCAAAAGGAAATGTGTGTATGTGATATTGCAGAAACACTGCAAATGTCACAATCAGCAATATCACATCAACTAAGGGTTCTTAAGTCTGCTAGACTTGTAAAATTTAGAAAAGATGGAAAAGTAGTTTATTATTCTCTAGACGATGATCACGTTAAATATATATTTGATAAAGCATTATTACATGTTAAGGAATAGAAATGTTAATTAAATAAAAAATAAGGTATTTTTAAATAAATTAAATTTATTTAAAAATACCTTATTTTAATATATATGTAATAAAAAGTATTAAAGAAATTTTTGTTAATTTCGATAACTAATAGAAAGGGTTATTAAGGGGTTGATTTTATGAGAATATCTAAAAAACAAAAGAATAGTATAAATAAATCTAAAAAAGATAAAAGAATAAGGAGATTAAGTCTAAAAACAGGGCTAATTACAATGGTTATATTAACATCTGTAATTCCTATTATAATTTTAGGATGCAATAGTATAATAAACACTTATAAAGATACAAAAAATATTTATATGGAAAGTGCAGCTAATACAACTATGCAAATATCTAAGGAAATAGAAAATTTGAATTTGAAAAATATTGAGCTTATAAATATTTTTTCTGGAGATAAAAACTTAATTGCAACTATAGAAAATAATGAGTTAGATAAAATAAATGATTGTTTTAAAAATATATTGGGAAATAATGAGGATATGTTAACAGTATTTTTTGGTGGTGAAGACGGAAAATATGTAGCCTATCCCAAGCCACCAAGTGGAAATTTTAATCATAAAGAAAGACCTTGGTATATAGAAGCTGAAAAATCTACAGCAGTTATAGTTTCTAAGCCATACGATGATGCGGCTACTAATAGTAAAATAATAACTTTATCTAAAAAGGTTATAGATGAAAAAGGAAAATTTTTAGGGGTTTTAGCTTGTGATATAGAATTAAAAACGTTGTCTGAATTAGTATCTAAGTCTAAGATTGGTAATGAGGGGTTTACCTTAGTAGTTCATGATAGTAATGATGTTATAGCAAGTAGCAAGGAAGAATTTTTAGGAAAGTCTTTAAACGAAGAGCAATGGGCAAAAAATTTAAATGCTGGGGAAAGGGATTTACAACTTTCAGTTAATAACAAAAAATATATGTTAAAGACCCATATAATGCCTGAACTTGGTTATTCAACTTATGGATTTGTATCTATTGATGAAATAAATAATAATTTAATTAAGGCAAGTATAGCTTCTATATTAATTATTATAATAAACTTTATAGTGGCAATAGTAATAATTACTTTATTTGCTAGGTCATTTGAAAAAACTATCAAAAAGGTAAAATCAGTAGTTTTAAAATGTAAAGAAGGGGACTTTAGTAAACGTATAGAAGTGGAAACTATAAAGACAGAAGAATTTTTCCAAATTGGAGATTCTGTGAATCTAATGATAGAAGATATTACAGCTATATTAAAAAAGACTTCAGATATAACAACGTATTTATCTAGTACGGCCTTAAAACTTAATGAGGTTGTAGATACAGCGGATATATCTAACGATGATATTACTACAGCAATCAGACAGGTATCAGAGGGTGCTATTAATCAATCATCTATGCTAGAAGAAGGAGTTAATATATCTTTAGAATTAGGGGAATCTGTGGATTATATATCTAAATGCACAAATGAGATATTTTTACAATGTGATGATGCTGAACGTTCTACTAGTGATGGTAAGAATGCAGTGCAAGAACTTAAAGATATGTATGAAGAAAATAATAAGTCAATAATGAATGTAGTTAAAACTTCAAAAACTTTAGAAGCAAATTCAAAGAAGATAACTATGATTTTAGATACTATAAAAGCAATAACTAGTCAAACCAACTTGTTAGCATTGAATGCTAGTATAGAGGCAGCTAGAGCTGGTGAAGCTGGCAAAGGATTTGCAGTAGTTGCAGATGAAGTAAGAAAACTTGCAGAACAGTCAAGTTTATCCGCTGATGAAATTGAAGAAGTTATAAAATCTAATATAAGTGATATAAATTTAGTAAGTGAAGAAATTAGTTTTTCAAAGGAAATTATATTAAAGACATCTAAAAAAGTTGAAAATACATTTGAAAATTTTGAAAAAATTAATAAATCTATAGATATGTTAAAAGAGAAGATTGAAACAAGCAATAATACAATGGTAAAAGTAAATGGTGCAAAAGATTCATTTATTGATAAACTTCAAGATATATCAGCTGTTTCACAAGAATCAGCGGCGTCTACAGAAGAGGTAAATGCATCTAGTGAAGAACAAAAAAATAGATTAAAAGATGTATTAAAAGCATCTAATAAACTAAAAGAAATATCATGTGAATTGGAAGAAATATTAAATAAATTCAAAATATAATATTTAAAATATATATAAATAAAATAAAGAAATAGCCTCAATTTAGGCTATTTCTTTATTTTAAATTTTATAGTTTAAAATATAAAAAAAGTACTATATATTATAGTACTTTAAGGAATAATTTCTATTTCTTTTTTCATTTGAGTGTTAACATATTGTAAATGATCTAACATAGCTTTTTCAGCAACTACTGGATCATGATTTTTTAATGCTGATAAAATATCTCTATGTTGCTGAATAAGCATATTAATATTTTCTTCTTTTGTTATCACATTTCTTCTTATGTCTTTGATAAAAGCTTCAATTAAAAATGATATAGCATTTAATATACTTAGTATAAGAAAGTTTTTAGAAGCTTGAGCTATCTTATAATGAAAGTCTATATCTACATCTACCAATGTATCTTTTAAATCAGACTTTAGAGATTCATCAAAAAGAAGTTCCATTTCTGCCAATTCTTCATCAGTTATTCTTTCAGCAGCTAATACAACGGATCCTCTTTCAATAATGTTCCTAAGCTCTAATATTTCATCAGAATTACTTTCTTTTAATAAAAATATAGTAGATAAAGGTTTTAACAAGGTATTTTCAAAGCTATTTTTTATAAAGTTTCCTTCCCCTTGTCTTGACTCTATAAGTCCCATAATTTCTAATTCTCTAAGGGCTTCTCTTATGGAAGTTCTACTAACTTGTAGACTTTCTGCCATTTCTCTTTCAGAAGGAAGTTTATCTCCTTTTTTAAAAGTACCTGTAATAATCATCTCTTTGATTTGTTCTATAACTTTTTCATAGACTCTTGTATTTTTTATAGGACTAAACATAATTATTCATCCCTTCAAATATAAAAGAAAAACTTATATGTAAGTTTTTCTTTTTTAATCAAAATTATTATTTTGCCAATAATATAAAAAAATTATATTATTGGCAAAATAATAATTACTTTCACTAAAATTATACACTAAGCTCCAAAATTATGTCAAGTATAGGGAATATGTAAGAATTATGTAGATAAATAAATTTGAGTGTTTTTAAAAACTGTTAATTAATTAACTATTATTGAGATTAATGAAATTATATGGTAATATAATTATAAACTTACTGGTAATACCAATAAACCAATAAACCATTAAGCCACATTTTGATTGTTTACTAGAATTAATTTATATTAATTTTAAATCTTTAGGAGGTAGTTTAAAAATGATAAAAAAAAGAAATTCTACTAAGATATCAATTATAGGGTCAGGTGCAGTGGGGGCAACTACTGCATATTCATTAATGTTATTAGGAGTTGCTACGGAATTAGTATTAGTAGATGTTAACAAAGCAAAAACAGAAGGCGAAGCTATGGATTTATCACATGGAGCAGATTTTGTAAAACCTGTAAATATAATAAGCGGAGAGTATAAAGATACAAAAGACTCAGATATTGTTGTAATTACAGCTGGATCGGCACAAAAGCCAGGTGAAACAAGACTGCAATTGGTAAATAAAAATATTAATATATTTAAATCAATAATTCCAGAGGTAGTAAAATATAATAAAGATGCTATCTTATTAATAGTTTCAAATCCAGTAGATATATTAAGTTATTTAACTTATAAGCTATCTGGATTTCCTAAAGAAAGAGTTATAGGATCAGGTACGGTTTTAGATACATCAAGACTTAAGTACGAAATAGGTAAAAGGTATAATATAGATCCAAGAAATGTGAACACTTATATCATAGGCGAACATGGTGACTCAGAGATAGCTACTTGGAATATAACTAATATTCAAAATATCAAAATTGATGAATATGCCGATAAAGAAAATTTTGAATATAATGATAAATTCAAAGAAGAAGTTTATGAGAATGTTAAAAATGCAGCTTATGAAGTTATTAATAGAAAAGGTGCTACTTTCTATGCTGTGGCTTTAGCAGTAACACGTATTGTAAAAGCTATATTAGGAGATGAAAAGACTATACTACCAGTTTCAACTTTAGTAGAAAACTACTATGGAATTAAAGATGTTTATTTGGGATTACCATGTGTAGTAGGTGGGACAGGTGTTGAAAAAGTATTAAATATGGATTTAAGTGAATTAGAAGCGGATAGTCTAGTTAAATCTGCAGAAACTTTAAAAGAAACTTTAAATAATGCTTCAGGATTATAAAAATAAGTATTAATTAGTTGAAAATTTTCTTAAAAAGTCTAATTATAATTAATTAAAAATTTGATTAATAACAAAGTTTTTTACTATTATTTTCAATTTGGGTTTTGTTATATTAAATTATTAATTTATAACAATAATGAGAGGTAGTCAAATTTTAGATTACCTCTTAACTTATATGGTTCCAAGTTAAATTTGAAGTGTTTGGGAGTATGTCTCAATATTTTAGGTTTTAAGTTTAAAAATTAAAATTACTAAAAAACAGAGAAAATAGCTAGGCTAAAGCCATAGCTATTTAATTATTTGCTACATTTTCTAAAATTTGATAATGTGGCGAAGTTTTATATTTATTTTCGTTAAAAATACGTTCATAACAATAAGATATTATATCACTTCTTTTTATTATACCTATAAAAATGTTTGAATCATCAACTACAGGCACAAAGTTCTGAGATTTTGCTGTTAAAATTAAATTTTCTATATTAGAGTTTATTGAAACAGCTTTATTTTGAACATGTCTAGGAATTTCTTTTATTAAAACCTTTTCGCTATTTTTCAAATTAATATCAGTATCATTTTTTAATTTCCAAAGAATATCCCCTTCAGTTAAGGTGCCAACATATCTGCCTTTTTCATCAACTAAAGGAATTGCAGTATATCTATGATATTCCATTCGCTCCATGGCTCTTCTCATCGAAGCAGTAACTTTTTCATGTACTACTTGACTTTTAGGAGTAAGGAAAAAAGCAATATTCATGTAATCATCCTCCAATTAAGGCATTAAAAATAAATTTATAGTTTTATTTATGCCTAATTTAAATAATTATTTATAAATAAAGATTTTTACTATATTTATAAATAATCATTTAAGTATTAAACTTGTCCTTAAGACAAGTTATGTATTAAAAAATATAATTTTAAAATCTTCCCTATATAATATATTATACCAATTTAAATGGCATTTTTGTTACAAAATAGTTAATTTAAATAGTTAACATAAAATATAGGAACATATGAATAACATATGAAGGAATATTGTATGAAAACCATACAATATTCTTCCATATGTTTTGATTGTATTTATGTAAATGTATAATTAAATTAATAGTTTCCAGTAGATAATGATTTTATAATGTCAAGATGGTTCTTATAGTCTATGAGCATGGAATTGATTTTATTTATAGTATCTTTATCAAGAGAATTACATTCATTAAAATGTTTTTCAGTCATTGTATATCCAATATTACAAGCATTATATACTTCTTCTAAAAGATCTTGTGTTGAATGAATTGTAATTTCGTTTTTAAATTCATTAAATAGTTCAGAAGCTTTACCAATAATGCCAACAGAGTATGAAGGTGTTCCACCAATACTTTGTATTTTATTACTAAACCATTGGGCTTGGGTTTTATAATCATTTTGTATGTTTAAAAAAGCATGTTTTACGTCTAAATTTTCTGCTTTTTTAATATAACTATCAAAGGAATCAATACCCATATATAATCCTTTTAAAAAATCATTTAATTCATTGACAAAATCATTATTATTTCTAGTGTTCATGAAATCACTCCTTAATATAACATATGTAATAAAATTTTTATTATATATGTATATCATTTGCAAAAAATAAAAATCTATGACAATAATACATAAAAAATCATAATTAGATTCAAAATGATAGATAGAAAATTTAATATTATTATGAAAGAATATAAATAAAAAAGCAAAGCTTAAATAAAATCAAAATAATTTATTTAAGTTTTGCTTCCATATATTACATTAGATAAAACATAAAGCCAATAATATGCTATTATACATAAACATCATAAACATAAACTTATAAGATAATTTAGATGTACATTGAGCATAATAATGACGTCCTGAATAACAACGATTGTATAATCCATCTTGGATTTCTGGCCAGCGTTTAAGTGTATTTAAAAATAAAAGTCCTGCTAGTTTAGACATGTTTTTAATTTTACTTTTAAAGCTATGAAAGCCATGTCTACAACTCATTGCATTGTATATATTTGAGGCTTCATCGTTAATTAATAATATGTAAAGTTCCATTGATTTAGCTATATCGCAAATATCTTGTAATGGAGTTATTTTGGATACTAATGAAAGTATATGATCAAGTGGTGTTGTAAGTGTTAAATAAGATATGCACATACCACCAGAAACACCTTTTAAAATAATTACAAGTATGTAATTAAAATTATAGACAAATAACAATGTTATTGAAGATAATAGGGAAAAGGATAATATACCTATATTGAATTTTAAAACTATGTCTTTAGGATTATTAGCTTTTATGTGAAGAATTAAAAAAATAAATATGTTTAATATAAGTGGAAGAGGTTTATGTACAAATCCCAGAATAATCATAGGAAAAATGCATAGGCATAACTTTTCCAAGGGATGCCTATGACTTTCTTTGCTTATTTTTGAATAAGCTATGATTGTTTTGAGCATTGAGTCTTTCTACCTACATAATAGCCAATAAAACCTGCTCCTATAGCTGCTTGTAAACAGAATAATAGTGTTTCTATTTCTCCAGATGGTGGTTCCCAGATATGGCTAAACCAAGGTTCATAATTACCATCAATTTCAGCTATAACTTCTTCCATTTGATCATCTCCACCTACAAATTCACTTGTAGAACCATAATAAGCTAGTGGTGCAATTATAAGAAATGCACTTAAAATTATTAAGATAATAATATTTTTCTTTTTCATCTTATATCATTTCCTCCAATGTATGTAATTCCTCTTTTGAGTGTTTTTCAATAAACTCAAATATTATAACAGTAAATATTCCTTCAACAATAGCAAGTGGAATTTGAGTCACTGCAAATATTGCAAAGAATTTTCCAAATGCAGCTATTACACTTCCGCTGCCAGAATGAGCAAGAGCCATTTGTATAGATGTTATTAAATAAGTTGATAAATCACCTAAAAATGCGGCTAAAAATATAGCAACTTTTTTATTTGAATTTTTAAAAATTTTGTATATAAAGAATGAAACAAATGGTCCTACTATACCCATTGAAAAAACATTAGCTCCTAGAGTTGTTAGTCCACCATGAGCAAGTAAAAGCGCTTGAAATAAAAGAACTAGAGATCCAACAACGCTCATAGCAAATGGTCCAAAAATAAGTGCACCTAAAGCAGTTCCTGTAGCATGTGAGCTACTACCTGAAACAGATGGTAATTTTAGTGCTGATATAACAAAGCAAAAGGCTGCAACTAAAGCTAAAAGCATTTTTAAATCTTTGTTAGTGCTTGTCTTAGTTTTGATTTGTTTTATACCTATAATAACAAAAGGTATACAAAGTACAAAATAAGTAATGCACCAACCAGGGCTTAAAAATCCTTCAGCTATATGCATTGCAGAAGCGGTATATGGTATAAATAAGCATAAAAATAGTGCTAAAAGTAAAGTATGTTTTTTTCTCATAAAAAATCCCTCCATATTTTAATAATAAATTTTATAATATTTTTAATAATAAACTTTTAAAATTAATTTTGTTGATTTGAAAAATTAAAAAAATTTAACTTTAAGATATGATATTAAAAATCATTCTCAAATTATTTTAAGTACAAATATATGTATATAAAAAAAGTAGGGGAACTACGAGGGAATGGACTTTAAGTTAAAAATAACCTAATAGTTCCCTACTAAAAATAAACATTAGTTAAATATTACTTTTAAAATTCAAAATTCTTAAATACATCTAAGAATTTATCAATATGCTCATCCGTATGTTTTACAGATAAGAATAAAGCTTCAAATTGAGATGGAGCAATGTATATTCCATTTTTTAACAAATGAAGATAAAGTTTTGAAAATAATTTAGTATCACAAGTTTTGGCATCATCATAATTAGTTACTTGAGCTATATCAGTAAAGAATATAGTCATCATTGCACCACATCTATTTATTGTCATAGGTATACCTTTCTCTTTTGCAATTTTAAGCATACCATTTTCTAATTTTGATCCTAGTCTTTCAAGATGTGTATAGTATTCAGGATGATTATAAAGTTTTGTTACAGCTGAAAGACCTGCTGCCATAACTACTGGATTTCCAGACATGGTTCCAGCTTGATAAACAGGACCTACTGGTGATAGCTTTTCCATTATCTCTCTTTTCCCACCATAAGCACCACATGGAAGTCCACCACCCATTATTTTTGCATAACAAACTATATCAGGAGTTACATCAAATAATGTTTGTGCACCTTTATATGCAACTCTGAATCCACACATAACTTCATCAAAAATTAAAAGTGCACCATATTCTCTACAAAGACTTTCAAGCTTTTTCATAAACTCATTAGATGCTTTTATGACACCCATATTTCCAGCAACAGGTTCTATAATGACACCAGCTATATCATGTCCATACTTTTTAAAAATTTCTGTTATACTTTCAATGCTATTGTAATTAGCTATTAATGTATTTTTTATACTTTCTTGAGGAACTCCTGCACTTCCAGGTATACCTTCAGTCATAACACCAGAACCGGCACTTACAAGGAACCCATCAAAATGACCGTGGTAACATCCAGCAAATTTTATAATTTTATTTTTTCCAGTATAACCACGTGCTAACTTAACAGCACTCATAGTAGCCTCTGTTCCAGAATTGACCATTCTTATTAAATCTATATTGTCTAGTGTTTCGCATAGATGTTTTGCAAGCTTTAATTCTAAATTAGTTGGTGCACCAAAAGCTATAGATTCACTACAACATGTTTTTATAGAATTAACTATATCTTCATCGTTATGACCAAGAATCATAGGTCCCCAAGCACCAATAAAATCAATATATGTATTTCCATCTTCATCAGTTATTGTTGCACCATTACCACTTTTAATTACTGGAGGGGTAATTCCCATATCTTTTAATGCTCTAACAGGGCTATTTACACCGCCAGGTATGTACTTTTCTGATTCTTTAAAAATTTGATTGCTTTTTTCTAAATTCATAAATAAAACCTCCTTAAGTTATATGCAATGTTTATTAAATATCGCAAAAAATCTTTTCAATAATTGATAATGCTTCTTTGCCTTTACCATTTAAAGTTTCTTCTTTTAAAACTTCAATAGCTCTATTAACGTATGCATTACTAGTGCTTTTGATAAGAGTTTCCACTAACTTATCATTATCTTTTGTAAATTTTTTTTGAGTATATGTTTTAAATCTGGTGCTATATATTATGTTGCTTTTTTTAATCATTTTCATAATATGAGGGGATAGGGATCTAAGCTTAACCCATTCTAAATACTCATACATGTATTTTTTTACTATGTAATAATGTTCTTCCATTAAAGTTTTTCTTAATTTTTTATTTTCAGCATCTATAGTATGAATTTCATCTATATCATAAACAGTTATATTAAGTAAATTATCTATAGAATTACAAACATCTCTAGGTACAGCTAAATCAAAAATTAAAAGATTTTTTATGTCCTCAACATCATTTTTTTCAATTATAAAATTCTTTGACGAAGTGCAACTTATAAGTACATCAATTTTATGTAAATATTTATTTTTATCGTTTACATGAATTATCTCAACTTTATCATTAGAATTTTTAATTAAATCATCATTCTTAACTTTTTCTATGTCCCTACAAGCTATATATAATCTATCAAAATTATTATCATTGACAAGTAAGTTTTTAAAACATAATTTACCTACATCACCAAAGCCTATAATCATAAAGATACGTTTTTGCTTATTTATAGCTTCCTTTATTGCAATAGAAGAAGAAGAAACAGGAATTTTGTAAAGCATAGTTTCTGTTTTAAATTCTTTTCCACATCCAATTGCATTAATAAATAGTCTTTCAAGTGGACCTTTTATAACATTAAGCTCTAAAGATTTAAAATATCCATCTTTAACTTGACCTAATATTTGATCTTCCCCTAATATTTTAGAATGAAATCCACAACATAATTCCATGATATGTCTTACAGCATTTTCCCCTGTAGAAATAAAAGTATATTTTATATCATTAATATCCCAATTTAAAGTTAAGAAGATTTTCTCAACTAATAAATCATTATTACTTTCTTGAGAAGAAAAATATACTTCTGTTCTATTACAAGTAGAAATTATAATAACTTCATCAAGAAAATTTTTAAGGTTTAGTAAGTTACTCTCTAAATCTGAAGAATTAATACTAAATCTACTACGAACATCTAAAGTTACATCTTTATTTAACCCTATTAACCTAACCATGTATAAACCATCTCCTAATTACAAGAACAAAATATTTAAGTTTTAAAATAACAATACTTTAGTATTATATACTTATAAATAAAGTAAATGTGTAAATATATTAATTATTATTATATTGCACTAAAGTTTTATATATTTACCTAAATATAGGCAATAAAAAAACTCACAAAAGTGAGTTTATAATCAAAAAATACATAAATATTTTATATAAACAACACTTTCCTTCCGCCCGAAGGTTTGTGGTTAGATTTACGGCAGGTCTCCTGACTTACGGGTCAATCTCCTTTTACCTTCCCAAAGCAAAGCTTCAGTGGTTAAAATTCGTCTCCGTTACAGTAGCGGGGGCTGTAGTGGGTTTACACCACTTTCCCTATTAAACTATTAAAAGTACCATAAAAAGTATTAAATTTAAAATTGTACAAGCAAATTATAACACAATAAAAACAATTTTGAAAGATTATAATTAAAAAAAATACAAAATTACGACAAATCAAGAAAAAAACATGTATAATTAAAAAATAAAGACTATTAAGATAAATTGTAAAATTAGCTAATTTTACAATTGAATAATATATCATTATAATAATATAGGATTAATTTGATAGTAAAAAGATATAAAATGTTAATATATGTATTAAATAGGAGGATATATATGGATTTTTTTAAGGAAAAGCTAAAAAAGCAATCAAAAACGTCTATTGCTTTAACAATATTATTAATTATTGCAATTATATTTATAGGACAAATCTATTATAATGAGAAGGAATTTATAAAAAACTTTAACGATTTTAAGAAATATTTTACAGAAAGAAATGAAGAAAGTGCACATGGGATTTATATTGATATAAAAAAACAATCTCATAAGGAGAAGGTTGATGTATACATATTAGATCAATTAGATGCATTTAAATATAATTTAGAAAATGATTCTATTGAAAATAGTCATATTGATGATGCCACTAAAGAGTTAAGCTATTTTGAATTTTATTCTGAAAAGTCAGAAAAAGTCAAAGAAGAGTATACTAAAATGCAGTTTTATGTTGAGGACTATAATCATTATAAAAATGGATTGGAAGCTTATGATAAAAAAGACTTTGTAAAAGCAAAAGAGGAGTTTGAAAAAGTAACTTCAAATTATAAACAGTATAATGAAGCTCAAACTATGGCTGAAAAAATGAGTGCCAAATCTAAAGAATGGTCATTAAAGAAATGTAATGAATTATTATCTTTAGGTGATATAGAAAATGCTATAGTTGAACTAGAAAAAGGTTTTTTACTAAATAAAGAGGATTCTGATTTATTAAAGGAAAAAGAAAATATTGAAAAAAATAAAAGTGAGTATTTAAAAAATAGAAAAGAAATCAGTGAGTCTTTAGAAAAAATAAAAAAATTAAATTGGATTAAAGACGAGAAAAATATAATTATAGAAGAAGTGAAATATAAAGAAAAAGATTTTTACAAAATTATAGAAAAAGATGAAAAAAATGAGAATATATGGGAATATGAATTGTATATAGAAAAAGTTCAAATTAATAATGAGAACACAGAAGAAGAAAAAGATGAAGTTATAAAAGAAGTTATCGCTTTACTTATAAAAGATAAAGAAGAAAAAAAATTAGATGATTTTATAAAAGAAAGTGAAACAAAATAATGATTTTTTGAAAAGGGCGAAAGCCCTTTATTTTTTGATATTTAAAATTAAAAAAATTTAAAATATTAGCGTTAAAATGAAAAGTTTGATAATATATAAATAAGTTATAATGTACAAAAGTATAATATTAATTAATATGATGAGTTTTTCATATGTAAAAGAGAAAGTATATTCTTTTATGATGTAGGTTATGTAAATATAATTTGAAAAAGTATATATAAAGTATTTAGATATACATACTTTAAAAAAATAATTAAGGGGGACATTCTTATGGATAAATTTGTAAAAAGAGGCAATTTAGTTTATATAAGAAAGCCTGACTTTGAAGAAATTGATTATATAAAAAAGCTTTGGAGCGATGAAGATACAATGAGAGATGTGGGAGGCGCAATTCATTATAGTGAATATAAATGGGAGAATTGGTACAAAAGAATGGTTGACCCTGGAAACGGAAAGAATTTTTATTGTTTAATATATAATATGGAAAACACACCTATTGGGGAAGTGAGTTTTCATGGATATGATAGAAATACTAAAACTGCTGATTTAAATGTTAAAGTTGAAAATAAATATAGAGGGAATAATTATGGCAATGAGGCAGTTATGCTATTATTAGAATATTATTTTAATAGTTATGGTGGGGAAGTTATTTTTGACACCGTTGCTAATGAAAATGGAATAGAAGCTCTTAAAACATGGAAATTTGAAGTGCTTGAAGAAAAGGGAAAAGAAGTATTATTTAGAATGACAAAAGAAAATTTTAATAAAATGGTGGAGCAATAAAGTAGTAGCTATTATAATAAAGAGGTAATAAACTAAAGAAAGTGAGGTGTTTTGTTTAGTAAATGTAGTTTTATAGTTATAACTAGGGTGCTAAACAAAATGTTTATGAAGTTATTTTTTATATCTGATATTCATGGATCTCTTAAATATTGTAAATTAGCAATTGATGCTTTTATAAAAGAAAATGCTGATTATATAATAATATTAGGAGATGTTTTATACCACGGACCAAGAAATCCATTGCCAGAGGAATACAATCCTAAAGAAGTTGCAAAGCTACTTAATAATTATAGCAATAGAATAATAAGTGTAAGAGGAAATTGTGATGCAGATGTGGATCAAATGTTGCTTAAATATCCCTGTATGATGGATTATAGCACCATTTTATATGATAATAAAAGATTTTTCTTAACCCATGGACATATTTATGATGAAGAAAAACATCCTAATATATGTAATGGTGATGTGTTAGTATATGGACATACCCATGTACCAGTAGCAAAGAAAGAAGATGGTATATATATATTGAATCCAGGTTCAGTAGCATATCCGAAAAAAGATAGTCCTAATAGTTATGGGATTTTAGATAAGGGTATTTTTTATATAAAAAAATTAAATGGAGATATAATAAAAGAACTAAAAATTATATAAATAATTATAATGATAAAGTTGTTTTTAAATGGATTACTTTCTTTTTAAAAACAACTTTTTAAATTGAATTATTTAATTAAATTATAACTTATTTGTAAACTGTATAAAGATTTACTCTATAATATATTTTCAAATTAAAGTTGAGTTTTAATATTATACAACTTTTTTATATTAGAATTTTAAATGCATAAACTAAGAAGTTAATTTTATAGATTATATTTAAAATTGCTAATAATTTCATTGTTGATATATTGAATCTTGATATATTTCTAAAATTAATGAAATATACCAAAGTTCATTAATTTTTGATAAAACTTGACATAGAGTTTGTTTAATTTTATAATCATAATTGAAATAAGTCGAAAATAACTGATAAAAAATTTACAAGTAATTTAATTTAAAAAGAATATAGAACAAGTTAGGTGCTTAGAATAAGTGAAAAGGGAATGTGGTTAAATTCCACAGCAGCCCCCGCTACTGTAATTGATGACAACTCTTTAAAATTGCCACTTTTTTAAAAATAAGAGGGGAAGGCAAAGAGAAGGATGATTCATGAGCCAGGAGACCTGCCTAATTTTAAAAAGCTTTCGGAGGGAAAGGACTATTTATTTTGTTTAAATTTCAAATAGTTTATTTACAACAAATAGATGCACCCTTTCAGGTGCATCTATTTTTATTTTGTGATTTTTAAGAAAATTCAATATGAAATTTAAATTATAAATTATAGTTTTTTCAATTAATTGAAACTATATATTATATTTTGATTTTAGAAATAATTGTAGTTGGAAAGGGTGTTTTTAAGATGGCAAAAATAATGGTACAAGGAACAGCGTCTTCTGTTGGAAAAAGTATTTTAGTTACGGCACTTTGTAGGATATTTACTCAAGATGGGTATAAGGTGTGTCCTTACAAGGCACAGAATATGTCTTTAAACTCGTACATAACATTAGATGGAAAGGAAATGGGGAGAGCGCAAGTACTTCAAGCGTATGCATCAGGATTAGAACCAGAAGCATATATGAATCCTATTTTGTTAAAACCAACTAGTGATCAAAAGTGTCAAATAATTGTTAATGGTGAAGTTTATGGAAATAGCTCTGCTATGGAATATCATAATCTTAAATTAAAATTTAGAGATATGTTAAAAAATCAATTTGATGAATTAGAAAAAAAGTTTGACATAATTGTTATGGAAGGTGCAGGAAGTCCAGCAGAGATTAACTTAAGAGACAGAGATATAGTTAATATGGGAATGGCAGAACTTGTAGATGCTCCTGTAATCTTAGTTGGAGATATTGATAAAGGTGGAGTATTTGCATCTTTAGTGGGAACATTAATGCTTTTAGAAGATAATGAGAAAGAAAGAGTTAAAGGAACTGTAATTAATAAATTTAGAGGTGACGTAGATATATTAAAACCAGGAATAGATATGCTTGAAGATATATCTAAAAAACAATGCTTGGGGGTTGTTCCACATTTTACATTAGCTTTAGAAGATGAAGATGGTGCAGTAGAATTAAATAAAAATATTACAGATAAAATAGATATAGCAGTTATAAAACTTCCAAGAGTATCTAATTTTACTGATTTAGATGCACTTAAAATTGAAGAAGATGTTTCCGTTAGATATATAACATCTTTAGAAGAATTTAAAAATCCTGATTTGTTAATTATACCAGGTACAAAAAATACCATAGAGGACTTAAATGTTCTAAAAACAAGTGGATTATTTGACAAAATAAAAGAATATAGTAAAAAAGGAAATGTTATAGGTATATGTGGTGGATACCAAATGCTAGGCAAAAAAATAAAAGATCCATATAAAGTTGAAAGTAATAATTTAGAAACAGAAGGGTTAGGTCTTTTAGATATTGAAACAGTTTTTGAAAATAAAAAAGTAACTACTAGGGTAGAAGGAACTGTAATCAATAAAGATTTATTTAATACAACAAAAGAAGATATAAATGTTTATGGATATGAAATTCATATGGGAGTATCAGAATTAGGCGAAAATGCAGATCCATTATTTAGAATAACAAAAGAAAATGGTGAAAAATGTGATCATATTGATGGCGTTATTAATAAAGAAAGAACTGTAATAGGAACTTATCTTCATGGAGTATTTGATAATATAGATTTTAGAGAAGTTATAATTAATGAATTAAGAAGTAAAAAAGGCATAGAATGCAAAAAAGCACAACCATATGAAAATCTTAGAGAAAAAGAGCTTGATAGACTAGCTGATTTAGTAAGAAGTTCTTTAGATATGGATAAAGTATACGAAATAGTTGGTTTAAAAAAATAGGAACTGATTACTCATTTTAAACTGTTCTTAAAGAATATGATATTTAAACGTATTCTTAAATTAAAATAATCAGTGCTTAGGAATTAAGAATTAAGAAATTATTACTTGTATGTTATGAATTTTAAATATATAAATAGATATTACACAAAACATTTAGAATCATCAAAAAATGAGTTGTAAGGGTTAATCTTAATTCTTAATTAACCTAAGAAAATTATATAGAATTATTTTTCTAGGGAGGTGAAAATATGTTTAATTTTGATTTGAAACAAAATATTATATATATATTTATAGCTATAATTATAGATTTTATATTAGGAGATCCAAATTGGATTCCACACCCAATAATTTATATAGGAAAACTTATAAATATTATTGAAAAAAAACTTAGAAGTAAATTTGAAAATAATTATAAATTAAAAAGAGCAGGAGCATTAATGGTAGTTATAGTTTGTATGTTGACTTACTGTATACCATATATATTATTAAGATTTGCACTTATAAATAAAGTTATTTTTCACATATTAAATGTAATAATAATTTGGACGACTATTGCAGCTAAAAGTTTAGATAATGCAGCAATGGAAGTATATAATTCATTAAAAAAAGAGGACATAGAAGATGCAAGAGTAAAACTTTCTTACATAGTTGGTAGAGATACAAAGGAACTAGCAGCCCATGAGATAATAAGAGCAGATGTAGAAACTGTTGCTGAAAATGCATCTGATGGAATAATAGCACCTATATTTTATGCGCTTATTGGAGGGGCACCGCTTGCAATGATGTATAAAGGTGTAAACACAATGGACTCTATGGTAGGATATTTAAATGAAAAATATAAAAATATAGGATTTTTTCCTGCTAATGTAGATGATATATTTAATTATATTCCGGCTAGAATAACAGGGGTTCTTATGTGTTTATCTGCTTTTGTAGTAAATGGAAGTATAACAGAAAGTTTCAAAATAATGATAAGAGATAGAAAAAATCATAAAAGTCCCAACTGTGCATATCCAGAAGCTGCTACAGCAGGAGCTTTAAAAGTTCAATTAGGTGGAACAAATGTGTATTTCGGACAAGTCACTTATAAACCAACCATCGGTGATGATATAACAAAGTTAGATTATAAACATATAAAAAAGTCAGTTAAACTTATGTATGCAAGTGAGATTTTATTTGTTTTAATAATGATTTTAGCTTTAATAATATATAGAAGTTTAATTTAATAAACTAATGATAAATTGACAAAGGTGAGGTGTTACTTTTGAAACATGGAGGAGACATATATAGTGATGGAATATTAAAGGGGAAAAAATTAATAGATTTTAGTTCTAATATAAATCCTTTAGGGGTTCCAAATTCAATTATAAACAATATTAGTGAAGCAGTAGATATGCTTAATGTATATCCAGATATAAAATATAGAATTTTAAAAGATAACATAATAGATTATGTAAGTGAATCATATGAGTATTTTGGAATGGAAAAAAGAGAAATTAAAGTGACACATGATAATGTATTATTAGGAAATGGAGCATCAGAAATTTTAGATTTAGCTATAGGAGCTTTAAAGTCTATAACAATAATAGTTCCATCATTTGTTGAATATGAAGATAATGCAATAAAACATGGTGTAGATATAAAGTATTCATATCTAAAAGAAGACTTTACATATGATTATGAGGATATATTAGATAAGGTTAAAGGTAGTGAAGGATTAATAATAGGTAATCCGAATAATCCTAATGGATGTGTAATTGATAAAGAAAAATTTAAAACTATTTTAAATTACTGTGAATTAAATAATAAAATAATTTTAATAGATGAGGCATTTATTGAATTCACATTAAATTTAAATTTAAGTTTTGTAGATTTAATTAATAAGTATAAATGTTTAGTAATCATACGAGCTATAACAAAATTTTATGGGTTACCAGGAGTGAGGTTTGGTTTTGCATTGACTACAAATGAAAAAATCATAAATTATTTTAACCTTATGCAAAATCCATGGAATATAAACTGTTTTGCAGAAGTAGCAGTTAAATATGGCTTAAAAGATAAAAAATACATATTAGAGTCTATAGATTGGATAAAAATAGAAAGAAAATTAATGTTAGAAGAATTAGAGAAAACAAAATTTGTAAATAGGGTGTATAATACTTATGGAAACTACATATTACTTAAATTAAAAGATATAAATTGTCATAAATTTTATGAAAAATTAAAAGAAAAAGGGATAATAATTAGGAAATGTGATAATTATAAAGGCTTAAATGAAGAATTTGTGAGAGTTGCAATAAAAGATAGAAAATTAAATTTAAAGCTATTAGAAGCTATAAATAGTTTGTAAATTACAAAAAAATAAGGTGATGTTGTTGAAAGGTAATGTAGCATATTTGTCACTTAGAACAAACAGCTTAAAGGTATTAATAATAGGTGGAGGTAAGGCCGGTTTTATAAAACTGAAATCTTTTACAGAGAAGGGCGCTAGTGTAAAAGTAGTATCTAAAGAGTTTTGTAAAGATATTATAAATTACAATAGCGAAAAAAACTTTGAACTAAGCAATGAAGAGTATAATGATGAGTTAATAAATAAGGCCCATATAGTAGTTATAGCTACTGGAGATAAAGAATTAAATGACAAAATAAGGCATGATTGTGAGGAGAACTTTAAGTTTTATATAGATACTACAGAAGTTAGTAAAAGTCTTTGTACGATGCCAGTTATAGGTGAGACAGAAAATATGACTTTTGCCCTTCAAACTAAAGGAAAAAGTCCTAAAACAACTTTATTTATGAAGGATATATTAAGGGAAAAATTAATGGAGTATGACAATTATATAGAATTTACTGTAAAAATAAGAAATTCTATAAAAGATATAAACAAGAAAAAGGAAGTTATGAATTTTATAGCTTCAAAGGACTTTTTATATTTTTTCAACAAAGGATATGGAGAAGAAATTTTAAATTTATTTTATGGAGGTAATAACCTTGAAATTAGCAACAAGAAAAAGTAAATTGGCACAGGTACAAACAGAATATGTAATGGAGCTCTTAGAAAAAAAACATGGGATAAAAAGTGAAAAAGTGCTAACGGATACTTTAGGTGACAGAAGATTAGATGTAACTTTAGATAAAATAGGGGGAAAGGGTTTATTTATAAAAGAACTAGAAGTTTTGATGATTGAAAGACTTGCAGATGCAGCAGTACATAGTATGAAGGACATGCCTTATGAATTACCAGAAGGATTTGAAATAGCAGCTACACCGTGTCGTGAAGATGTTAGAGATGCTTTTGTGTCTTTAAAAGGTGTTAAATTTAAAGATTTAAAAATAGGAGCTAGAGTTGGAACTAGTAGCAAAAGAAGGGCAACTCAATTAAAAATATTAAGACCAGATATTGATATAGTGCCTATAAGGGGAAATGTTCAAACAAGAATAGAAAAAATAGAAAAAGAAAATTTGGACGGTATTATATTAGCAGCTGCAGGGCTTAAAAGATTAGGAATGGAAAATATAATAACAGATTATTTTGATCCAAATGATATGGTTCCAGCTGTAGCACAAGGAGCTTTAGCCATAGAGATAGCTAAGAATTTAGATAATAAAGAAGTATTTACTTCTTTAAATGATGAAAACGTAAGAATTTGTGTTGATGCAGAAAGAAGCTTTATGAAAGCACTAAAAGGGGATTGTCATTCAACAATAGGTGCATATGCAAAAATCTGTGATAGCAAATTGAAAGTCATAGGTGTATATGAGGTTAATGAAAAATTAGTAAAAAGAAAAGTAGAAGGTAATATAGAAGATAATATAAAACTTGGTGAAGAATTAGCAAAATTAATTTTAGAAGACAGATAGAAAGTCCTATCTTAATAATAGGAGGAGAAGCAATGAGTAAAGTATATTTAATTGGTGCAGGGCCTGGACATGAAGAACTTATAACATTAAGAGCTGTAAATGTTTTAAAAAATTGTAGTGCAATAATGTATGATAGACTTTGTGGGGAAAGCTTTTTGAAATATGTAAATAGTGACGCAAAGATTTATTATTGTGGAAAAGAGCCGGGATGTCACTATAAAACACAAGAAGAAATAAATGATATGATAGTGTCACTTGCTAAAAAAGGTCATACAGTAGGAAGAGTAAAAGGTGGAGATCCATATATATTTGGCCGTGGTGGAGAAGAAGCACTTAGACTTTTAGAAGAAGATATAGAATTTGAAGTAGTTCCTGGTGTGACATCACCAATATCTGTTTTAAACTATGGTGGAATTCCTGTTACTCATAGAGGCATTGCAAGAGGATTTCATATATTTACTGCTAAAAGCAAAGATAATATGGATTTAGATTTTCCTGTTATATCTAGGTTAAAAGGTACATTGATATTTATGATGGGTTTTGAAAAATTAGGTTTGATTACTAATAACCTAATTGAAAATGGAATGGATAAAAATACTCCATGTGCTGTAGTGATGAGGGGTACAACATCAAAACAAAAAAAGGCAGTAGGAACATTAGAAAATATAAAAGAGAAAGCTCTAGAAAATGGACTTGCAAATCCAAGTATAATTGTTGTTGGTGATGTTGTTAAATTCCATGATAAGCTTAATTGGTTTGAGAGAAAACCACTATTTGGAAAAAATATTTGTATAACAAGAACTAAGAATCAAAGTAGAGAAATACGAGAAAAACTTGTAGATTTAGGTGGAGAAGTAACAGAAATAAATTCAATAAAAATTAAGCCAACTAGTGAAAAATTAACTCCATACATAGAAAAATTAAGTCACTATGACTACGTCGTAATAACAAGTGCAAATGCAGCTAATATTTTCTTTAACTATCTAATAGAAAAAGAAATAGATATAAGAAATATAAAAGCGAAATTCATAACTATTGGACCAGCTAGCGATAAAGCTATAAGAAAATTTGGAGTAGTTCCAATTTTATGTGCTAAAGAATATGTTGCAGAAAATCTTTTTGAACATATGAAGGAGTTTATAAAAGAAAATGACAAAATACTTCTTCCAAGATCTAAAAAAGCAAGAACATTTTTAGTAGAGGCATTAGAAAGTAAAGGATGTATAGTAGATGAGTGTCATATATATGAACCAGAACTTGGGGATGCTGTTGGTTTAAATAGATTTAAAGAATGTGATGTAGTAGTATTTACAAGTCCAAGCACCGTAATTAATATGATAGAACTTGTAAGTATTGAAGAAATAAGAAATAAGACTGTATTATCTATAGGACCTATAACTTCAGTAGAACTTAATAAAAACAATATAGAACATATTGTATGTGATAAAAGTAGTAATGATGGAATGATAGATAAACTTATAGAAATATATAACAAATAAGATCCAAGAATAAAAAACATAAGGAGTGTTTTAAATGTTAACAGGGTTAAGAAGATTAAGAGAAAATGATGCAATAAGATCAATGGTTAGAGAAACTATCTTAAATACAAATGATTTCATATTCCCTATATTTGCAGTTGAAGGTGAAAATATAAAAGAAGAAATTTCATCATTAAAAGGGAATTATCATTGGTCTTTAGATAGATTACCAGAAATAATTGAGGAAGTTAAAAAAGCAAAAGTAAGAGGTGTTATAGTTTTTGGAATTCCAGATCATAAAGATGAAGTTGGAACTTCTGCTTTTGAGGAAAATGGAATTGTTCAAAGAGCAGTTAGAAAAATAAAAGAATTAGATAAAAATTTATTTGTAATTACCGATGTATGCATGTGCCAATATACAAGCCATGGACATTGTGGAATTATAGAAGGTGAAAGAGTAGTTAATGATAAATCAGTAGAAATTATTTCTAAAATAGCTTTATCTCATGCAAAAGCAGGAGCTGATATGGTAGCACCTTCTGATATGATGGATGGAAGAATTGGTGCTATAAGAGATATTTTAGATGCTAATGGATTTGATTATGTTTCAATAATGGCATATAGTGCTAAATATTGTTCAGCAATGTATGGCCCATTTAGAGCAGCAGCTAATTCATCACCACAATTTGGTGATAGAAAAACTTATCAAATGGATCCAGCAAATGGTCGTGAAGCATTAAGAGAAATAGAAGCAGATATAATAGAAGGTGCTGATATTATAATGGTTAAACCAGCGATGATTTATTTAGATGTAGTAAAGGCAGCATACGATACTTTTAACATTCCAATAGCTGCATACAATGTAAGTGGTGAATATGCAATGATAAAATGTGCAAGTGAAAATGGATTATTAGATGAAAGAGCATCAGCCCTTGAAATGTTAACTTCTATAAAAAGAGCAGGTGCAAAACTGATAATAACATATTATGCAATTCAAGCTTCTCAATGGCTAAATGAAAATTAGTGAGTGTGATTTTTATGAAAGGTATAGTATTAGCTTCTAATTGTAGTGGTGGTGGAAAAACCACTACTACACTTGGAATAATGAAAGCACTAATGAAAAAAGGTTATGATGTTCAAGGGTACAAAGTGGGACCAGATTATATTGATTCAGCTTTTCACAAGCACATAACGAAAAAACCAAGTAGAAATTTAGATTTATTTTTAATGGGTGAAGAAGGTGTAAAAGCTTCTTTTTCTAGAGGTATTGGAGATGTTGCTATAGTTGAAGGAGTTATGGGTCTTTATGATGGTAAAGGAATAAACAGTGAGTTTTCAACAGCGCACGTAGCTAAAGTTTTAAACTTACCGATAATTTTAATTTTAAGTCCAAAAGCTCAAAGTGCTACTTTAGCAGCAGAAATACAAGGTATTTTAAATTATAAAGATGAGTTTATCAAAAATACTAACATAAAAGGTGTAATTTTAAATAATATAGCACCAGGATATTATAATCTTTTAAAAACCATAATAGAAACCCATTGTAAAATAAAAGTTTATGGATATATTCCGAAGGATAAAGAGTTAACATTAGAATCTAGACATTTAGGTTTAGTTCAATGTAGCGAAACTGATGATATAGATTATAAAATTGATAAGTGTAGTAACCATATATTAGAAAATATAAATATAAATAGTCTCATGGCTGATTTAAAGCAGTGTGATACATATGATGATAAATATCATGTGAAAAATAGGAACTTTAACATAGCAGTAGCGAAGGATGAAGCCTTTAGTTTTTATTATAGAGAGAATCTAGAGCTACTACAGGAGTGTGGAAACATAATATATTTTAGTCCATTGAAGGATAAGAGATTACCACAAAATATAGACTTTATATATATAGGTGGAGGGTATCCTGAAGTTTTTGGAAAAGAACTTTGTGACAATATTACTATGAGAAATTCTATAAAAGATGCATTAGAAAAGGGTTTGAAATGTTATGCAGAATGTGGAGGACTTATGTATCTTACTGAAGGAATAGAAGATTTAAATGGGAATTACTATGAAATGGTTGGTTTCTTTAAAGGAAAAACTGAAATGACAACAAGACTTCAAAATTTTGGATATTGTACTAATGAAATAGATGGCTTGAAAAAATCTATAAACGGACATGAGTTTCATAAATCAAAAGTTAGTTTAAATGAAAAAACAGTTTATAATGTTACCAAAAGTGGATTTGATGGAAAAATAAAAAAATGGACTTGTGGATATTTAAAAAAGAATACTTTAGCAGGTTACTGTCATACACATTTCTTTTCTAATATGGATTTTTTGAATTTTTTAATGGAAAATGATAATTAACAAATAAATTATATTAAAAACATAAAGTTTATTAAAAAATTAGGTGAAGTGAGGAATATAGATTATGAGAGATTACGTGAAAAGTCCTATGGGAATAGAAGAAAAAAGTTTTGAGATAATTGGAGAAGAAATGGCTCCACATAATTTTACAGAAGAACAATTAAAAGTAGTAAAAAGAGTTATACATACAACAGCAGATTTTGATTATCAAAATATAATACATTTTAGTGAGGATGCTATAAACAAAGCTAAGTCAATATTAAAAGAAGGAAAGATGATTTATACAGATACTAATATGGCATTATCAGGAATAAGTAAGCCTGCATTAAAAAAATTGAATTGTAACGTAGAATGTTTTGTAGCTAGAGAAGATGTTAAATTAGAGGCAAAAGAAAAAGGAATAACACGTTCAATGGCAGGTGTAGAGAAAGCTGTAGAAGAAGGGGTAGAATTCTTTGTCTTTGGAAATGCACCAACAGCTATATTTAAACTTTTAGAACTTGTTGATGCAGGAAAAGTAAAACCAAAGTTTGTTGTAGGTGCACCAGTTGGATTTGTAGGAGCTAAAGAAAGTAAAGAACTTTTAGAAAAATATGATATACCTTATATAACTATTAGAGGAAGAAAAGGTGGAAGTGCAGTAGCCGCTTCAATTATGAATGCAATAATGTATATGATGGTTGAAAGATAGAAGGAATATTATGTTAGATTTATACGTAGAAGCAAATGGTAAAAAGTTAAGGTGTGGATATACTACCGGATCTTGTGCTACAGCGGCAGCTAAAGCAGCAACTAAGATGCTTTATGATATAGAAAGACAAATTATTGAGAATATAGAAATAATAACTCCAAAGGGAATTAAGCTTTCATTAGACATCCATGATGTAAAATTTGGAAATGATTTTGTTGAGTGTTCTGTCATCAAAGACGGTGGAGATGATATAGATGTTACCAATGGAATTAAAATTTTTGCAAGAGCAACTAAAAAAGAACATGGATATAAACTAAAAGGCGGAAAAGGTGTAGGAAAGGTAATGGGAGAAGGGCTTTATATAAAAAAAGGAGAACCTGCAATAAACCCTGTACCAAGAACTATGATAGAAAAAGAAGTAAAAGCGGTACTTCCAGAAAATGTTGGAGTTGAGATAACTATATTTATACCTAAAGGAGAAGAAATAGCAAAGAAAACTTTTAATCCAAGATTGAATATAGTTGGAGGGATATCTGTTCTAGGAACTACAGGAATAGTAATGCCTATGTCGGAAGATGCCCTTATTGAATCAGTAAAGTTAGAGATAAATCAAAAGGTTGAAAGTGGAAGCAGTGAACTTATATTATTGTTTGGTAATATGGGGGAAGATTTTGCTAAAAAGTTTAATTTAAGCACTAAGGATATGGTTATTATGTCTAACTATGTTGGGAAGGCTTTAGAAACTGTTGTAGCTAAAAAAATTAAGAAAGTAACAATAGTAGGGCATATAGGTAAGTTATGCAAAATCGCTAGTGGTGCATTTAATACACATAGTAGGGTATGTGATGTAAGGTTAGAGACTTTAGCTTTAGAACTTGCTCTTATGGGCTATGATAAAGAATTAGTAACTAATGTATATAATGAAAAAACCACAGAAGGTGCTGTTGAACTTTTAGGTGATGGTTTTGAAAATCTATATGAAAGTATAGGAAATAAAGTTATAAAACGAATGGAAATGTATACATATGGTGAGGTTAAAGTAGATGCAATAATGTATTCTATGAAAAGAGGAGTATTATTTAGTTCCTTAAAAGAAAGTAGGGAGTAGAGTATGGTTTATATAGTTGGTCTTGGACCAGGAAATAAAGATTATATATTACCAGTAGCAACCCAAACTATGGGAAAATGTGATGTTATATTAGGGTTTAGTAGAGCTATTGAAAGTATTGATCATATAAAAAAAGAAAAAATGCCATTAAATAGTTTAAATTCCATACTAGAATATATTGATAAAAATAAAGAAAAAGAAATATCAATAATTGCATCAGGAGATCCTTGCTTTTATGGAATAACAAACTATATAAAGAAAAATTTTAATGGAGAAATAAGAGTCATACCAGGAATAAGTTCGTTTCAGTACTTTATGTCCAAACTTTGCAAATGTTGGAATGGGGTTCATTTAGGAAGTCTACATGGTAGAGAAGAAGAATTTCTAACAACTATAGAAGAAAAAGGATCAGGAATATTTCTTACAGATAAAAATAATTCACCTAAAAAGTTATGTAAATTACTATATGAAAATAATTTTGAAAGTAAGGTATATATAGGGGAAAATTTATCATATGAAGATGAACAGATCTTTCAAGGTGAACCAAAAGAATTCATAAATGTAGAATTTAATGGAATTTCCATTATATATATAGAGAAAATTTAAAATTATTATAGGGATATATGGTGGTGAATAATAATGAAATTTATAAAAGATGAAGAGTTTATTCGTGGCAATTGTCCGATGACAAAAGAGGAAGTAAGAGTTTTAAGTGTTAGTAAACTGGAACTTGAAGAAAATTATAGAATTTTAGATATAGGAGCAGGTACTGGTTCAGTTTCTGTACAAATGAGTAAAATTTGCAATAAGGGACAAGTTATTTCCGTGGAAATGAATAAAGATGCTATAGAAACAACTAAAGAGAATATTAAGAAATTTAATGTTGAAAATATGATATTAATAGAGAAAGAAGCATTAGAGGCTTTAGATTATATAGATGGAACTTTCGATGGTATTTTTATAGGTGGAAGTGGTGGAAATATAGATAAAATTATAGAACTTTATGGCAATATGCTTAAACCAAATAAAAAAATAGTATTAAATTTTATAACAGTAGCTAATTTATATAAGGCTGTAGAGACTTTGAAAAATTTAAATTATAAAGTTGATATATCTCAAATAACTGTAGCCAAAGCTAAGGGGAAATCTATGATGCTTATGGCAAATAACCCAATATTTATAGTTGTAGGGGAAAAGCAGTAAAAAAACAAATGAAGCATATGAAATAAATAAGTGGTTTTAGATAGTACTTGTTGGATAAAATTAAATCATTAAAAAATGTAATTAAAGGAGAATGGGAAATGAGTAAATTAGGAACTTTATATGGAATAGGTGTTGGACCAGGCGGAGAGGAACTTTTAACATTAAAAGCAATAAGAACTATAGAAAAATGTGATGTGATAATAGCTCCAAGTGCTATGAATGGTGGGGTAAGCATAGCATATGAGACTTGTAAAAATTTTATAAAAGAAAATCAAGAAGTTGTTATAAGTCATTTCCCAATGGGAAAACCAGATAAGGAAAAAAAGGTTTTTGATGCATTTAAAACTATAGAAAAATATTTAAAAGATGGAAAAGATGTTGCGTTTTTGACTATAGGAGATGCTTTCGTTTATAGTACTTACATATATTTATTAAAATACATAAAAGAGCAAGATTATAAAACAGAAACAATACCTGGAATAACATCATTTTGTGCTAGTGCAACAGTTGCAGATAAAATACTTGTAATAGGTGATGAGCCATTATTAATAGTTCCAGGATGCAGAATAGATTGCATAAAAGATGAAAAATATGTTGTTATAATGAAATTCTATAATCAAGAAGAAAATGTATTGAATTATTTAGATGAAAAAGGATTTGATTATGTTTGTGTTCAAAGAGCATATAGAGAAGGGGAAAAGATTTTAAATACAAGAGAAGAAATCTTAAATAATAAAGATTATATGTCACTTATAATAGCACATAGAGATAGTGAATTTTAGAAATAGGAAAAAGGATTAATAGTAATTTTGGAGGTAAGAAAATGGAAAATAAACTTTACTTTATAGGAGCAGGTCCTGGGGATGCAGATTTAATAACGGTTAAAGGTAGAAAGATAATAGAAGAGGCAGATGTAATAATATTTGCTGGTTCGTTAGTTAGTAAAGATCACTTTGAATATTGTAAAGAAACTGTTGAAATACATAATTCTGCTTCTATGACATTAGAAGAGGTTATAGATGTAGTGAAAAAATCACATAGTGAAGGTAAAAAAGTTGTAAGACTTCACACTGGAGATCCTGCAATATATGGAGCGATAAAAGAGCAAATGGATGAACTTGATAAATTAAATATAAAATATGAAGTAGTTCCAGGGGTAAGTTCATTTACAGCAGCAGCTGCTGCAATAAAAAAAGAGTTTACACTTCCAAGTGTTTCACAAACTGTAATACTTACAAGAATGGAAGGAAGAACACCTGTTCCAGAAAAAGAAGATTTAGAAAGACTTGCTGGAATTGGAGCATCAATGGCATTATTTTTATCTGTAGGAATGATTGAAAAGGTTGTTGAAAAATTAAGAAGAGGTTATGGAAGAAATGTACCAGTAGCTGTTATTCAAAGGGCAACTTGGGGTGATGAAAAGTATGTTACAGGAACATTAGATGATATAGCGGAGAAGGTAAAAGAAGCTAAAATAACAAAAACAGCACAAATTTTAGTTGGAGATTTCATAGATTGTGACTATGATAAGAGTCTTCTTTATGATAAAACTTTTTCACATGAATATAGAGTTGCAAAAGATGAAAACACTAATAATTAGTGCAACTAAAAATGGAGATGCAACATCAACATTATTAAAAGAAAAGCTAGAAATTTTAAATTATAAAGTAGACATATGTTTAAAAGAAAAATTAAAGAAAAGTGGACTTCAAAACACATGTAAAGAAGCTATGGGAAAATATAATAATATAATATTTATAAGTTCTACTGGAATTGCAGTAAGAGGAATAGCTCCATTTATAAAATCAAAGGATATAGATCCAGCGATAGTTGTAGTTGATAATTCTTGTAAATATGCAATAAGTCTTTTAAGTGGACATTTAGGTGGTGCTAATAATCTTACAGAAAAAGTTGCTAATATATTAAAATGTGAAGCAGTAATAACAACAGCAACAGATAATTTAAATATAATAGCACCAGATGTATTTGCAATGGAAAATAATTTAGTAATAGATAGTTTGAAAAAGTGTAAGGATATAGCGGCATTTTTAGTTGAAGGAAAAAAAGTTGGATTTTATGATGATAAAAATTTTTTACATGCTCCAAAAGGGTATTATAATAATTTAAACGAAGTTTCAGCTATGGTATATGTAACGAATAAAATGAGAATAAATGAGAATATAAAAACTTTAAAACTTATAAGAAAGGATATAGTTTTAGGAATTGGCTGTAGAAAAGATTATGATGTAAAAAATATGGAAGCGAATGTTTTGAAAGAATTAGAAAAGCTTAATATTGATATAAGAAGTATAAAAGAAATAAGTACGGTAGAAATTAAAGCAAAGGAAAAGGCTATACTTTCTTTGAAAGAAAGGTTAAATTGTAAGTTAAATATATTCTCAATAGAAGATATAAAAAAAGTAGAAAATAAATATGAAACAAGTGAATTTGTGAGGAAAACTATAGGGGTAGGTGCGGTATCTGCACCTGCTGTAGAATTAAGTAATGCAAGAGTTTTAATAGAAAAATTGAAATTAGAAGGAATGACACTTTCTATAGGAGAAAAATTGGAGGGAAATTAATGGGAAAATTATATGTAGTAGGAATTGGGCCAGGTGGTCTTGAATATATGACTTTAAAAGCAAAACAAGTAATTGAAGATGTAGATATAATTGTAGGGTATACTAAATACTTAGAAATGATAAAACCACTTTTGAAAGATAAAGAAGTTTTTGCAACTGGAATGCGTGGAGAAGAGGACAGATGCAAAAAAGCATTAGAGCTTGCAAAAAATAAAACTGTTGCAGTTATAAGTACTGGAGATTCAGGAATATATGGAATGGCAGGACTTATATTACAACTTCAAGAAAATCAAGAAGTTGAGGTAATTCCAGGAGTTACAGCATCAAGTTCAGCAGCATCTATAATTGGAGCTCCACTTATGCACGATAACTGTAATATAAGTTTAAGTGATTTATTAACACCATATGATTTAATTAAAAAAAGAATAAAGCTTGCAGCAGAAGGAGATTTTATAATATCTCTTTATAATCCTAAAAGTAATGGAAGACCACATTATTTAAAAGAAGCTATAGAAACAATAAAAGAATTTAGAGGAGAAAATACTCCAATAGCTGTTGTAAAACATGCACTAAGAGAAGGCCAAGAAGTTAATCTATATACATTAGGAAATTTTACAGATGAAAAGGTTGATATGATGTCAATTGTAATAATAGGAAACACAAAAAGTTTCTATAAAGGAGATAAATTTATAACTCCTAGAGGATATAACGTTTAATAGGATTCTAAAATGACATTTCAATTTATGCATTGAATCTTTACTAAAAGATATCTTTAATACTACTAGGAGAAAAACCAGTAGTGAGTATCATCATTATGAGTTGAATAATTTAGAAAGAGTGGTGTTGTAAATGATAGGTCTTATTTTAGGAACTAGTGAAGGAAAGATTATAGTAGAAAAACTTAATAAATATACGGATGATTTATTTATATCAGTTGCAAGTAGCTATGGTGCGACTATACTTTCAAGTGGAAAATTTAAGATTTTAAATGATAAACCATTAAAAAAGGAAGAATTAAAAGAAATATTATTAAAAAACAATGTAACAAAACTTGTAGATGCATCTCATCCTTATGCTTTAGAAATAACAAAAAATGCAATGGAAGTTTGCGATGAGTTAAAAATTGATTATATAAGATTTGAAAGAAAGTCAATTATAAAAAGCTATTGTGATGTAGAAAATATAATTGAAGTTGAAAGTTACGAGGAATTATATAGTATTTTAAAAGGTATAAAAGGTACAATATTAAATACAACAGGTAGTAGAAATATTGAGAAAATATTAAATTTACATTTAGAAAACAGAATAATTCATAGAGTACTTCCTACTTTAAAAGTTCTTCAAGAATGTGAAGGGTTAAAAGTTAAAGTAGAGGATATAATAGCTATGAAGGGACCTTTTTCTAAAGAATTAAATTTAAGCTTTATAGATGAATTTCATATAAAGGTTATGCTTTTAAAGGACAGTGGTGTAAATGGTGGAACAATGGAAAAGCTAGAGGCTATTAAAGAAAGAGGTATACTTGGAGTAGTTATTGGTCGAAAAAATATAAAGTATGATGTAGTATTCGACAATGAGGAAAAACTTGTACAATACTTAACAAAAGAAAGAGGAAATTATAATGAATAATAAAACAAGAAAATTAGTTACAATGGCATTATTTATAGCTTTAAGTTTTATAGGGGCTAATATAAAATTGCCAGGAACAACAATAGCTTTTGATTCTATGCCAGCTTTTTTAGCATCTATGATATTAGGACCTATATATGGTGCAGTAATAGGTTTTATAGGACATTTAATAACTGCAGCTACTAGTGGATTTCCACTAACAATTATAGTACATTTAATTGTTGCTATAAATATGGCAATAACAATGATAGGTGTTGGTTATACTTACAAATGGTTTTCAAAAGGAAATTTAAAGTTTAGAGATATTGTGGTTATTCTAGTTGGGGTTGTATTAAATGCACCAATATCAACAGTGATGTTAATTCCTGTAGCAGGAAAAGGAATTCTAGCAATGATACCACCTTTAGCAGTAGCGGCGTTAGGAAATATATTATTAGCTTTAATATTAGAAAAAGTACTACCTAAAAAATATTTTATATAAACAGAAAAGAGAGGTTAAGCTTTATGAATAAAAAGGCAATTTTAGTAGTAAGTTTTGGTACAAGCTTTCAATGTCAATTAAAAAGTTGCATAGAAGAAACAGAGAATAAAATAAAAGATACTTTTAAAGAATTTGAAGTAAGACGAGCATTCACTTCAAATATGATAATAAAGAAATTAAAAGATAGAGATAATATTGAAATAGATACGGTAAAGGAAGCATTGGACAAATTAAAAGAAGATAATTTTAAAGAAGTCTATGTACAACCATTACATATAATATATGGTGAAGAGTATGATAAAATAAAAAATGGTATGAATATTTATAAAGAATGCTTTGAAGAGTTAGAACTTGGAACACCACTTTTATATAATAATGAAGATTACTTTGAAGCAGTAAAAGCACTAAAAGCTCAAATTCCAGAAAATCAATCAGTATTATTAATGGCTCATGGAACTGTACATAAAGCAAACTCTGCATACTTCCAATTTGAGTATGTAGCAAAAAAAATGGGACTTGATAGACTTTTATTTGCTACAGTAGAAGGATATCCATTAATAGAAGATGTAATTGATGATTTAAAAGCAAAAGAATTGAAAGAAGTTACATTAATGCCATTAATGCTTGTAGCAGGAGATCATGCAAAAAATGATATGGCATCGGATGATGAAGACTCATGGAAATCCATATTAGAAAAGGAAGGATTTAAAGTAAATACTTATTTGAAGGGATTAGGGGAAAATAAAAATTTTCAAAATATATATATAAAAAAAATAAAAAATTTAATAAAATAATTAATTTCATAAGAGAAAGCTATTTAAATATAAAGTGTGAATATTTAAATAGCTTTCTCTTATGAATAAAAATAATTTTGAGTGTAGGATTTTTTTTATAGATTATATATTAATTTTACTTGATAAATCTTTTTTAAATAGAAACATACCTATAACAAAAGCAATTAGTGATGGAATTATCCAAGAAAAACCTACGTTAGAAAGTGGTATTATTTTTATAAAGTTATTTATAAAAGTAATGCTATGATTTGTTAACTTATTTATAGTGTCTAATATGCTCATTACTAAGCAAGTATACACAGTAATTTTAACAGTTTTATTATTTGAAACATATTTTCCAGCTAAAGTTATTAATATAAGTATTATAACTATTGGATATAGTATTTGAAGTATAGGTATAGCAAAATTAACTATTTTTTCCACTCCGCCACTTCCAAGAAAAATACTGGTAATACTTATTAGAATTGAAAATGTATTATAGGAAATTTTATCCTTAGATAGTTTATTAAAATATTGTGCTGCAGTAGATGTAAGTCCAATTGATGTAGTAAGACAAGCAAGGGCAACAGCTAATGCAAGAAATATAGATCCTAAAGAACCTAAATCTTTATTAACTATTTCAATAATTAATGCAGAACGGCCTATGTCTTTAGATATTATGGTAGAGGATTGGCTGCCTAAAATCATAAGCCCACCATAGACCAAACCCAAACCTATTATTGCAACTAGTGCTGATTTTATTGTAACTTTCATTATATCTTCTTTTTTAGTGTATCCCTTTAATCTTACTCCAGTTAGGACAATAGAGGCCATTATTACCGAGCCCATGCCATCCATTGTTTGATAACCTTCAAGTAGGGAATAAGAAAGTGTATTTTTAAAATTAGTATTAACTATTGATCCTATTGGAAATATTAAACCTTTAATAATTATTATAGCTAGAATAAGCAAAAGTAAAGGTGTTAAAAATTTTCCTATATTATCTACTATCTTAGACGGTTTCAATACGAAGGCTAAAGAGATAGAAAAATAAACTATAAGAACTACATATGAATTTACAGATGGGAATATAGGTTTAACTGCTAACTCATAAGTAGTAGCTCCAGTTCTTGGAATTGCTAGCATTGGGCCTATAGATAAAACTAATGCAGTAGTGGTTATGATGGAAAATACTTTACCGCATCTACTTGAAATATCACTAAAGGAACCATTAATTTTAGCACAAGCTATAATACCACTTAAAGGAAGTCCTACTCCTGTAATTAAAAATCCAATAATAGCTAAAGGAACTTTATTACCAACCAAATTTCCAATGTAAGGAGGAAATATTAAATTTCCTGCACCGAAAAACATTGCAAAAAGAGCAAAGCCAATAACTATAAAGTCTTGTTTAAATATTTTTTTCATGAAAACTCACCTCTAAAGAATACTACATATAATAAGTTACTGTAGAAATTTTAAATTACTCCTTAACCTATAACTAAAATATTTTGATTCATAAAAGAGTAAGTATATGCTGAAAAATACATTAAATTCTATAATAAATTTAGAATGAAGCTTTCCTAAAATTCCAGCTTGTTTCACTATAATTATTTAACGATTTTGCTGTACAGATATTTTATAAACTTAAAATATGCCTTTAACATAGTATATATAAACTAAATAATAAAGTGTGGCATTTAATAAAAAATTTACAAAAATAGTAAAAATATAATTATAATAGCAAAATCAATTGATACGTTACTTTAATTTTAAATGAGAGAGAAAACTAAAAAATTTTCTTAACATTAACATGGAAATAAAGGCTAAAATTAAAATAAATATATTTTTATATGAACTAAATTTCTTATACGGAAAAAAGCTATTACATAACTTTTATAAGTTATGTAATAGCTTTTTTTATTTTAAATTGTTAATTAATTTCTAAAGTTTCAGACTCATTATTTAAAGATTTATTTTTAAATAGCATCATACCTATTATAAAAGCTATAAATGTTGGAATTACCCAAGCAAACCCTAAGCTAGCAAGTGGTATTGTTGATACTAATTTATTCAAGGAAGTTATACTTCCATTTGTTAATCCATTTACTGTATCTAATATACTTATTATAAGTGTAGTATAAATAGTAATTTTTACAGTATTATTATTTGAAACAAATTTTCCAGCTAAAGTAATTATTATTAATACTATTACTATTGGGTACAATATTTGTAATACAGGACCAGCAAATTGTACTATTTTTTCAACTCCACCAGTTCCAAGTAAAGCACTAACTGTACTTATTATAATAGCAAAAATATTATAAGATACTTTTCCTTTAGTTAAGCCACTAAAGTATTCTGCACCAGTAGATATAAGACCTATTGCAGTAGTAAGGCATGCTAGTCCAACTGAAAGTCCTAATACAACAGTACCTAAAGAACCAAGATGTCTTCCTACTATTTCAACAACTAAAGCTGATCTTCCAATATCCTCAGTTATTATTGTAGATACTTGGCTACCTAAAATCATAAGTCCACCGTAAACAAAAGTTAAACCAACAACTGCCACAAGACCAGATTTAATAGTAGCGTTTATTATATCTTTTTTATCTGTATATCCTTTTGCTTTTACAGAAGTTAAAACTATAGAAGCAAATATTACTGAGGCCATAGCATCCATTGTTTGATATCCTTCAAGTAATGAATTTGAGAAAGCCCCTTGATAATTAGTTTCTACTACTGGTCCTAATGGTACAAGTACGCCTTTAACTATTATTATTCCTAACATTACTAAAAGTATCGGAGTTAAGATTTTACCAATATTGTCAATTATTCCTGATGGTCTTAGTACAAAGGCTAAACAAATACCAAAGTAAATTATAACGCCTATAACAGGACTTACAGATGGGAAAATAGGATGTATTGCTAATTCGTAAGTAGTAGCCGCAGTTCTTGGTATAGCAAGCATTGGACCTATAGCTAAAACCAATGCTGTTGTAGCTATAATAGAAAATATTTTTCCAACTCTTCTAGACATATCTGTAAAAGATCCATTTATTTTAGCACAAGCTATAATACCACTTAAAGGAAGTCCTACTCCTGTAATTAAAAACCCGATAATTGCAAGTGGGGTTTGGTCTCCTGCTAATTTACCTATGTATGGTGGAAATATTAAATTTCCTGCTCCAAAGAACATTGCAAAGAGTGCAAAACCTATAACTATAAAATCTTTTGGGGATACTTTTTTCATATTAACTCTCACCTCATAAAATTTATATTACAGTATAGCAAGGCTATCCGTATTTGTTTTTGCTTATTATATCACGAATTTTAATAATTAAAAATTGTCATACAACTGTAATATGAAAATGCAAAAAAAAGAAAACGTTGTATTAATATAATATTCATAACTCAAAAAAATAACTGCAAATTTGTAAAATAGATTAAAATTTTAACATAAAGTGACAAAAAATAAAATTTTATATAAAAAATTCACAATACAATAATTATTTATATAATTCTACACAAAGCTGTAGAATTAAGAATAACATGATGAATTAAAAGAAAAATTTAATTTGTTTTAAAGTACAGTTAAAAACAAAATTTCATAATTTAAAAAAAATAATATAAATAATCTTAAAAATAAATAGAATAAATAAACAATTTATTGGTATTAAAAGGCTATTTGTTAAAGAAATTGTTAACTTTTAAATCCTATACTTAAAAAACTATGATTATTTAAGTTGTATATGTAAAGACTATGAAATTAAATTAAAAACAAATAGGGGGTAATCCCTATTTGTTTTACAATTTAGATATATACTTTTTTAGAGAAACTATAAAAAACAGTATAGATATACCGATTAATGTTAATTCATAAATAAAAAAGTATGGATTTCTGTAAAAATAAAAAAACAATCCAACTAATCCTAAAAATAAGGATAGATAGATTAGATGTTTTCCACAATATCTTTGAATTTCTTCATAAACATGATTTTTATTAGACTTTATATAGTTAGATTCTTTTTTAGGACTCTGTATAATAAAAATTATGCCAAGAAAAAAACAGATAATAGAAAGAACTATGGAAAGCATAAAAACCTCCTAACATAGTATTTAAAATTGAATACTATTATTTTTGATTATTGTTATTTAAATTTTTTATAAGCATTTTTAAATATTTATCCCAAAATAAAATAGCTGATATTATTCCAATTATGAAAATCACAAATTCCATATATATAACAAACTTATTATCTATAAAATAAAATAGAAAACCTCCCAAAATTATAAGAAGTAAACCTAAATATATTAAAAACTTACCATAGGTTTTTTCTTTTACATATGGAAAGCTATTTTCAGTGAATTTAGAAATATTTGATTTAGAAATTTCTTCTTTTGAAGGATACAGGCAAAATATAATTCCTATAAAAATAAAAAGTAAACCACCAAAAATACAAAGCATACCTTAACCTCCATAATAAACTATTCTCATAATTAGTTTATTGTTAAGTGCTATATTTTGTTAATACAATTTTTATCATTAATGTTTTAAAGAAAAATATACTAATAAGAAAAATATAAATTATTACATGCAAAATATAAAAAAATTTATATATAATATTGATATATAAAATATAAAATGTTAATATATAGGTGCATTTGAAAAATATGTAAAGGGAGATGTATTAAAATTATGTCTAATGAAGATAAAATTTTATTACGAAAAACTTTAAGGTATATAAAAATTTATAGAAAAAAAATATATTTTTTATTATTTTTTTTAATATTAACTATAATATTAAGTATGTTGCAACCTTTATTAGTAGGAAGCATAATTCAAAATATTTCTGAACAAAAATTTGAAATTATTAATAATAATATTCTTCTTCTTTTATTTATATATATTTTACAGGGGGGGATTAATTCATTTAAATCATATTTAGAGATTAAATTAAACAATGATATTATATATAATATTAAAAAAAATTTATATGTAAAAATATTAAATTTTAAAATGAAAGAATTTAATAATTTAACAATAGGAGAACTGATTTCTCGCTTAGAAGGTGATGTTAATTTAATAGCATATAGTTTTACGAACCATATATTAAATATGTTTATAAATATAATAAAAATGTTTATTATATGTATTTTAATATTTAACATAAATATATATATGGCTATTTTTATTACAATAATATTTCCGTTTGTATATTATTTATTCTTAATTATAGGAAAAAAAATAAAATATCAAAGTATTCAATTAAAAAAGTTAAATGATAGGTATTTCTCTTTTATTCAACAAACTTTTAATAATATAAAATATATTAAAAGCCTAGGAATGAAGAATCAAAATATAAATAAATTTTCACAGTTAGCTTTAAATTTTAAATTTAAACAAATAAAAGTTTCTATGATAAATGTTTTGGTGAAAAATGGAATTGTAATATTAAATTGTATTAATACAATTATATTAATATTTTTAGGAGTATATTCAATAAAAAATAAAATTATAAGTATAAAAAATTTTATAGTTATAATGTCATATGCATCTCAATTTTATCAATGTTTGACTGAATTAAGTGAAATAAATACTATATTTCATCAAATGTTAGTTTCTATAGAAAGAGTTTTTTCAATAATTGATAATGTTGATTTTGAAGAAGAGAAATTTGGAATAATTACAAAAGATTCAATATCAGGAAAGATTAAGTTTGAAAATATATTTTTTAAATATAATAATAAAACTATATTAGAAAATTTTAATTTAACTATTAGAGAAAAAAGTATAACAGTAATAACGGGAAATAATGGATCTGGTAAGAGTACAATATTTAACCTTATTTTAAAATTATATAATCCACAAGGTGGAAGAATTTTAGTCGATGATTTAGATATAGAAAATTTTGATGAATATACCTTAAGAAAAAATATAAGCATATTAGATCAACAACCTATGGTATTTAAAGGAAGCATAAGAGAAAATTTTAAATACATATGTCCTAGTATTTCTAATATAGAGATTGAAAGTATATGCAAAAAGGTTTTTATTCATAATTATATAATAAATTTGAAAGAAGGATATGATACAAGTGTAAGTGAATGCGGTAAAAATTTATCAGGTGGGCAAAAGCAATTATTGAGTTTGGCAATGTGTTTATGTAAAAATACAAAAATAATTTTATTAGATGAGCCTACTTCAGCTTTAGATGCAAAAATAAAAGAATTATTTAATAAGATAATGATAGATATAGGCAAAGATAAAACACTTTTAATTATAACGCATGATTCATCTTTACTAGAAATAGCTGATAATATAGTTAGCTTATAATTTCAAATTTTTTAAACTTTAATTGTTTATATAATATAAGTAATTAAAAGTTTATATATAATAAAATGTTATCAATAATTAACATCATTTTAATTAAAATTAATAATTTACTAAAAATATGATGAAATATAAAATGTATTATTTAAAAAGGAATAAAGTGAGAATGGTTAATATAGCAATAATTGATAGTGGAATTAATAGAAATATAGAATGTTTACATAAAAATGTAATTAAGACTATTGGAATCAGACAAGATAATTTAGGAAAAATCAAATATTTAGATAATATAAAGGTAGAGAATAATCATGGGACTGCAATAGCATTATGTATAAAATCTATATATGAAAATATAAATTTTATAGATATAAATATATTAGATGAAAATTTAAGCACTAATGGTAAAGTATTAATAGAAGCGTTGAATTATGTAAAAAACTTAGATGTAAATATAGATATTGTACATTTAAGTTTAGGAACTAAAAAAATAAAATATATTTTTAAACTAAAAAAGGCTATAAAATATTTTAGAAAAAAACATATTTTAATTATTGCTGCTGCAAGTAATTATGGAGAAAAAAGTTATCCATCTCATCTGAAATATGTTATTGGAGTAAAGGGAGATAGCAAAATTATGGATGGAGGAGTATATTATAAAAATAATTTTTTTTATGCTCCTACGTATTTGTCACAAAAAATTTTGAATACAAATCCACAATATAAAAATATTAATGGAAATAGTATTGCAGCAGCATATGTAACTGGGCAAGTATGTAAGAAAATAAACATATATAAAAAACATAAATTTATATTTAATTTTCAAAAAGATAATGAAATTTTAAAAGGAGGAAAATAATGTTACAAGATGAAATTAGTATGGGAAAACTTAATTTATCATGGAACGGAAGTGATAAGGGGACTAAGTCAATAACCTTATGTGTTACAGAGGATTGTAATCTAAAATGTAAGTATTGTTATATGAAAGGAAAAAATAACTTAAAAAAAATGACGTTTGAAACTGCTAAAAAATCTGTGGACTATATTTTAAAAAACAAAGACATCTTTTATGAAGGTGCTGTAGTTTGGGATTTTATAGGGGGAGAACCTTTTTTAGAAATAGATTTAATTGATAGGATTTGTGATTATATAAAATTGCAGATGTATATATTAGATCACCCATGGTTTGAGGCGTATAGATTTAGTTTCTCTACAAATGGAATATTGTATTGTACTGATAAAGTGCAGAATTTTATAAAGAAGAATAAAGGACATTTATCAATTGGTATAAGTGTAGATGGTAATAAAGTAAAACATGATTTACAAAGAGTATACCCTAATGGAAGAGGATCTTATGAAGATGTTGTAAAAAATGTACCATTGTGGTTAGAACAGTTTAAGGGTAAAGAGACTAAGGCTACTTTTTCACATGAAGATTTACCATATCTAAAAGATAGTATAATAAATTTATGGAATTTAGGGATAAAAAATGTTGCAGCAAACGTAGTTTTCGAAGATGTTTGGGTACAAGGTGATGAATTGATCCTAGAGAACCAATTAGATGAGTTAGGAGAGTATATATTAGAAAATAATTTATATAATGATTATTCAGTAAGATTTTTTGACCCATCAATTGGACATCCCTTAGAAGAAGAAGATAAAAAAAAAAATTTTTGTGGTGCAGGAAATATGCTTGCAATAGATTGCGAAGGGAACTTCTATCCATGTATTAGATTTTTAGATTTTAGTCTAGATAAGAAAATGGGAAGAAACATAGGTAATATAGATGTGGGGATAGATAAAGATAAAATAAGGCCCTTTTTAGCTTTGAATTTAGAAAATCAAAGTAAAAAAGAGTGTTTAGAATGCGATATAGCATCAGGATGTGCTTGGTGTACTGGATTTAATTATGATAATTCAGATGATGATACTATTTATGAAAGGGCTACATTTAATTGTAAAATGCATAAGGCTACTGTTAGATCTAATAAGAAATTTTGGAAAAAGTATGAGAAAAAAACAGGAGATCTATCACCACGAAGAGAATTTGAAAATCCACTAAAAAAGAAATATATGCAAATTATTTTAAATGATAAACACATTCCTATTTGTTCATATAAGAACGTAAGTAAACAGGAAAATATTATTAGTACAGAAATAATTGATTTAGCATTAAAATTTGCTAATGAAAATGATTTAGAAATAGTATTCATTGGTGACATAACAGATAAAATAAGTTTTTCATCTAAAATAAAGAAAAATTCATCATATATTTGGAATAAAGATAATATGATAATATATGATAATAATGTAAATACGATAAAAAAGTCTGAAAATTCTATACTTTTAATAGATAAATTTAATATAGAGAATATAACAGCATATATAGAAAGTTTAAAATATAAAACTAAGAGAATAAATTTAATATTACAAGATATTGAAATTTGGACAGAAAATGAACTTGAAAAATATAAAAATGAATTGGAGTTATTAGTAAATTTAATAACTGATATGAATGTAAAAAATAGAAATTTAGAGATAAATGTTCTTACGGATAGATTATATTTAGAAAAAATTTGTGATTGTGGAGCAGGAATAGATACTATAACATTAGCTCCAAATGGAAAATTATATCCATGTCCTGCATTTTATTTTGACGATGTTAAATCTAATATAGGAGATTTGATACAAGGTATAAATAAAGAAAAAACAAAATATTTTTCATTAGATAATGCTCCAATCTGTAAAAAATGTGATGCATATCATTGTAAAAGGTGCTTATATTTAAATAAAAAATTAACTTGTGAATATAATACACCGTCTAAAATGCAATGTTTAATTAGTAATTATGAAAGAAAATATACTATAAAGTTACAAAGGAAACTAATAGATGCTGGGATTATAGAAAATAATAATTTAATTAAGGAATTAGATTATATGGATCCATTAAATTTAATTTCTGGGGGGAACTTATGTTAAAAATAGGTATTGTAAATGAATTTGAAAAGAACGAATTACTTAGAATGTATGAAAAAAGATTAGCAATAGAGGAATTAAGTTATTCTATAAATGATATAACAATTAATGATTGTAATTTAGATGTTAATAGTTTAATTAAAATTAAGGAAAAAATGGAAAAAGATTACTATAAAAATGAAGAAATGATGGAAAAGTGGTGGAAAATAACATCTGAGAAATATAATTGGGAAAATAATAAAGATAAGAAATGGAGTTTAAATTTTGAAACTAACATAGTTTCATTAATTTAAAAATACATTATATTTTTATTAACTAGATTAGTTAAAAGGAGAGGATAAAGTATGAAAAATTTTTATTTTAAATCTACAATAAATAAAAAGAATAGAAAAGATGTAAGTGGGTATACACATGATTGTGAAGGATACTGTTTCGCAAGTTGTACGAGTGATTGTACAGCAGCATGTGCAACCAGCTGTGCATATAGTTGCAGAAGTGTTTGTGGAAGGCTTGTATTTTAATAATTAAATAAAGTAATAGTTAATAAAAAATATATTGCAATTTATAAAAAATGACAAATTAGTTTAAACTAATTTGTCATTTTTACTAAATATTAATGTGGGAGTGATTTTAAATGGAAACCGTTCTTAGAGTTGAAAATGTTTATAAAAGTTTAGGCGGAAGAGAAATAATAAAGGGTATAAACTTTGATGTTAAGGAAGGAGAAATATTTGGTTTTCTAGGTGCAAATGGTGCTGGTAAAACTACCACTATAAGAATGCTTGTAGGACTTATTAAACCAGATAAAGGAAAAATATTAATAATGGGTCATAATATTCAAAACGACTTAGTTAATGCATTAGGAAGAGTGGGATCAATTGTAGAAAATCCAGATTTATACAAAGACCTTACTGGAAGAGAAAATTTAAAAATATTTTCAAGGATGTATAGAAATGTTTCTAAAGAATATATGGAAGATGTTATTGAAATGATAGGACTTAAAGATAGAATAGATGACAAGGTTAGAAAGTATTCTTTAGGCATGAAACAGCGTTTAGGTGTTGGTCAAGCATTACTTTGTAAACCTAAATTGCTAATTTTAGATGAACCAACTAATGGATTAGATCCTGTTGGAATTTATGAATTTAGAAATACATTAAAAAAATTAGCAAAAGGAAACAATACTACTATTTTTATATCTTCACACATATTGGCTGAGATAGAACAAGTTTGTGATAGGGTTGCATTTATACAGAATGGAATTATTAAATCTATAGATGAATTAAATAAGGAAGATACTATGAATAATATAGAAAAAATCTTTATAAAGACACATGAAATAGAAGCTTGTAAAAAACTTTTTTCAAAGGAAGTATATATTAAGGAGTTTAGCGAAAAAAAAGATGGATTAACTATTGTTGTAGAAAAAGATAATTTTTTAAATATAATTTCAAAATTGCTTGAAGGTGAAATTTATTTAGACGGCGTGTATAAAGTGCATGATACTTTAGAAGAAAAATTTATGAAAATTATAGAAGGAGATAAATAATTATGTTAGGGCTATTACAAAATGAATGGTTGAAGTTTTTTAAAAGTAAAAGATTCATTATTTTTTGCATTTCTCTCATAATAATATTTTTTTATGGAACTTTTATTGTATTGAATGATGCAAAAAAAAATAGGCCAGATGTTAAGATAGATGAAAATACAAGGGTAATATTTTCAATTAAAGATGAACTGAAAAATGAAAATATATCAAAACATAGAGAAGATGAATTAAATGTAGCTATAGAAAAGTTAGAGGAAGAAAATAGAGCATTAGAAATAGAAAGTGCTAATGAATTTACTGAAAATAGAGAATATATTAAAGGAAAAATAGATTTATTAAAAAGTAATGACATAATGAATTTATCGAATACAGAAAAAGAGGATATAAAATCAGAGTTAAAATATTATGAATATATATTATCAAATGATTTGCTTTTACAAAAAAATTATGAGATTACTGCATTTGGTGATATAACTAAAATAATTGGAAAGGTAAGTATAATATTGTTACCTATACTTATAATTCTTGCAAGTTGTGATTGTATATCTTCAGAGTATGATAACCTGACAATAAAGCAACTCTTAGCTAAACCAGTACCTAGAGGTAAGATATTTATTTCAAAGTTTATAAGTACGAGTATAGCTATTATAGGAACTGTAACGTTTATAGAAATAGTTAATTTTATATTGATAGGATTAAAGCTGGGGTTTGGAAGTTATAAATATCCAATTTTAGTAGGAACAAAATATGAATTAGTTAATGATATTTTAGAAAAACAAATTGGAAGTACAAATATAATTGAAGCATGGAAAGTTATAGTTTTAGTATGGATTATACAAATTATTTTTATATTAACTATTGTTTCAGTTCAAATGATGGTTTCAACATTTTTAAAAAGTACTGTAACTTCTTTAAGTGTAAGTTCCATAGCGGTAGCATTGATTTCACTTATTACATTTTATATACCACTGCCTTTTATACGAAAGATATTACTTGCAATTTTTACAACTTATAGTAATGGAATGTATATATTGACTGGAGAATTAAAAGCTATATTACTAAATAATAGCATTAATTTAAATTTAAGCATTATAGTTATGACCATTTGGATAATAGTTTCATTTGTTATAGGATATAGGGTGTTTACAAAAGAAGATATTTTATAATTTATAAAAATTTATTTAAAGAGGTGATAAGTTATGGGTGGATTAATTTTAAATGAATTTAATAAAATGAAATGTAAGAAAAAATTCATTATAGTTATATTATTAATATTTATACTGGAAATTCTTGCTTTATATGCATCAGTTAAAAATACAAATTCTGATAAGATAAAATTATATATAAATGAACCATCAATAAAACAACAAATGATGGATACTCAGTTTAGAATAGATGAGGTAAGTAAGATTCAAAATAGAGAAGAAAATTTATATAAAAAAGAGAATTTAGAAAAACAAATGGAAATATTGGAAAAGCAACAGAGTATAGCTAATGATATGAAATGTTCAAAAATTAAGTGGAGAGAGCTTTTAGAAAATGATTTAGAACTTATAAAAGAAAAGAAAATATTAGTTGAAAAAGAAGGAGTAAATGACGTTATTGAGGAAGTAAATAGAGAATTTCTCTATAAAGATTATTGCCTAAATAGGAATGTAAAATATGAAATAGATAAAAAACCGACAGCATTTTATAATTATCCTTCTGTTATATATTATGTTCAAAGAATATTTTTACTTTTAATAGTAGCAATATTTGTTTGTGACATAGTTTCAAATGAAATGGATGCAATGACAATAAAAGTACTTTTATCAAAACCAGTTTCAAGGAGTAAGATATTGTTATCAAAGTTTTTCACTGCAATATTAGTTACGAACATGATTATTATAGGAATACAATTTTTGGGGTTTTTGGTGTTTGGAGTTTTATATGGTTTTGGTGATTTAAGTACACCATTTTTAGTAGGAGGTAAATATAGTATAGATTATAATTTAATTTCTAATGGAAAAAGGGCAATATCATCAATTATAGGAAGTAGCTATATAATGCCGGCATGGAAAATTATTATAAGCATGATTTTAGCTCAAAGTATTTTAGTAACGGCAACCATAAGTTTTTGTTTTTTAATATCAACTATATGCAAAAATAGTATAGCATCAACATCAATAGGCTTTTTTTTACTAGTTATATCATTTATAGTAACTTTTAATTCGACAGACATATTTTCATCCCGTTTACGCCCAAGTATAATCCAAAAAATATTACCGTATGTGTTTGGATCATATTATGACACTTTTTCTATTTTTACGGGACAATTAGCTAAAAGTATGTTGAATCCAATAGCAACAATTGAGTGTTTCACAATAATTTCTATTTTGTGGATAGTGATTTGCTATACTATATCAAATTATATTTTTATTAAAAGAGATATAATATAATTATAAGGTGAAAAATTAAATTTATAGAAGTAGTGGTAAAGTTGAATTTAAAATTTAGCTTTGCCTTTTTAATATAGATAGGGGGAGTTATTTTGGGGTAAAGGAAATTGTACTAAGCGCAGTAGTTAATAATTATAAGAAAAACAATGTAGGAGTATCGGCAATAGATATAAGTAATAGTTTAAAAATGAATAGGGCGAATGTTAGTAGATACTTGAATGAATTAGTAGAAGAAGATAAGCTTGAAAAAATTCATGGAAGACCTGTTTTGTTTAAGTTTAAAGATGAATTGAAGAAAACTTACAATTATAATGTAGAAAATAAAAATTCTTCTATTGATGAAATAATAGGAGCAACTGGCAGTTTGAAATTATCGTTACAACAGGCTAAAGCAGCAATTATATATCCACCTAATGGACTGCATACTTTAATATTAGGAGAAACTGGTGTAGGAAAATCTTATTTTGCAGAACTTATGTATACTTATGGGATTGAAAGTAAGAGGTTTAATAATAAGTCACCATTTATAACATTTAATTGTGCTGATTACGCAGATAATCCTCAGTTACTTATAAGTAACGTTTTTGGAGTAAAAAAAGGAGCATATACTGGAGCTAATAATGATAGGGAAGGATTACTTAAAAAAGCAGATGGAGGAATAATATTCTTAGATGAAGTTCATAGATTACCACCACAAGGTCAAGAATTGCTTTTTACATTTATGGATAAAGGTTATTTTAGACCTTTAGGAGAAACAGAAAAAGTTATTAAAGCATCAGTTCAAATTATAGCAGCTACCACAGAAGACCCAAGCTCTAATCTACTTAAAACTTTTGTGCGAAGAATACCTATGACTATTACTTTACCAACGTTAAAAAATAGAGGGGTAAATGAGAGATATAAGCTTATAGAGTTATTTATAAAAGAGGAATCAAAGCGAATTAATAAAAATATTTATATAACTCATAAGGCATTAGCTGCATTTTTAAGTTATCAGTGTTTAAGTAATATAGGGCAATTAAAAAGCGATATACAGTTAGCATGTGCAAAAAGTTTTTTGAATTATAAACTAAATAAAAAGAAATATGTATTGATAACTCAAGAAGATGTTTCAAGTGAAGTAAAAAAAGAATTGTTAGATACTAATAATTATATAAAAAAAGTATATGACGTTTTGAAAATTAAAGGGGATGTTATTAGTTTTTATTATAAAGAAAATGATGAAGAGACTATTGAAAATTATATAAAAATAGAAGATGATATAGATTTCTATGATGGAATAGAAAGAAAATTTATTGAATTGAAAAACAAAGGACTTGATGAAGATGAAATAAATGAAATAATAAATATAGGTATAGAAAGTCACTTTAAAAGCTATGTTGGACAAGTTCCTAAAGAGGCAGAGAAAAGCAGTGTAAAAAAAATAGTAGGTGAAGAAATATTAAATTTAGTAGATTATATCCTAAATTTTGCAGAAAAAAAATTAAAAAGAAATTATGGTGAAAATATATATGTTGCATTTGCATTGCATATTAATGAAACAATAAAAAGAATAAATAAAGGCAAGAAAATCTACAATCCTAAATTAGATTTTATAAGGGCTAATTATAATAATGAATTTTTAGTTGCTATGGAAATTACTAAAAAAATAGAATGTAATTTTAAAATTCAATTACCATTAGATGAAATAGGATATATTACATTATTTTTAGTTAAAAACTATTTATATTTAGAGCAAGCTGCAGATGAAAAGGTAAATATAGTTTTAGTATTGCATGGAGAAAGTACTGCTACAAGTATGGCAAATGTTGTAAATGAACTAATAGGGGTAAATCACATAATACCTATAGATATGCCATTAAATATGGAAGGTGAGAGAATATATAGTATTGTAAAGGGAATCGTGGAAAAAATAGCAAATGACAAAGGAACATTATTGTTAGTTGATATGGGTCCCTTAGTAAATTTTGCAGATATGATATATGAGGAAACAGGCATAATTGTAAAATCTATAGATGGTGTTACTACATCAACAGTTATAGAAACATGCAGAAAAGCTATCTTTTGTGAGTCTTTAGATAGTATTTATAAAGCCATTGTAAATAAAACAATTTATGATAACAACATGGATACTAAAATGAATTTAAATAAAGAAAACATTATAATAACAGCATGTTTTACTGGCGATGGTGCAGCAGAAAGATTAAAAAGAATCATTAAAGATAAGATCCATATAGATAAAAACGTAGATATAATTTCAATGAATATAATAAATAGAATAGAGTTTTTAACTGCTATAGATTATTATAAAGAAAATTATAATATAATTGCTATTGTAGGAACAATACCTATTTACATTAAGGATATATTGTTTATATCTGCTATTGAAATATTGCAAAAAGAGGGTATTAAAAAGTTAGAGACTCGCTTAAAAGAAGAAAATATTTATAACAATATTAGTGAAACATTAAAAGAACATTTGGTAGTTAAAGATTGTCATCAACTTTTAAATATTGTAAAAAGTGTTATTGATAAAATAAAATGTGATTTATCAATAGAAATCATGAAGGAAGTAGAGTTAGGTGTTGTTCTTCATATATGTTTTTTGGTTGATAAATTAATAAAAGGTTATAATGAAACTAAATTTGAATTGATTGATGAGTTTAAAAAACAATATAGTAGAGAATTAGTACTTATAGAAGAAGCTATAAAACCATTAGAAGAAATTTATGAGATAAAAATTGGAATGAATGAATTAGCATATATTTGTAAAATGTTTTTGTGCAATAGCAAAGAAAGTCCTTTTTCATTATCAACAACTTAATTAATATATTAAAATAGAAAGGGTTTAGAATAATTAATATAATGGATTTAGGGAGAAAAATTAACTTTAAGTGTAATGTTTTTTAAAAAATATTACACAATAAAAACTGTGTAATATAGTGTGCAGGTAAAAATACACACTAATTACACAGTTTTTATTTAGTTATTAGCACAATAAAAGGGGTATGGATAATATTTCTAATTTAAAAGTTGGCATGCATATTGCTTTATATATAAGTGTAAATAAAAGTTTGTTTTGATAAATGAAAGGAGAAAATAATGAAAAAATTAGATATTGTTATAAAAGATAAAGTTGGGCTTCATGCTAGACCGGCAACTAATTTAGTGAAAGTGGCTCAAAACTTTAAATCTAATATAGATATAGAAAAAAATGGAGTGAAAGCTAATTGTAAAAGTATAATTGGAATATTAAGTATAGGTGCATCTATGGGAGAAACTATTTCATTTATTATAGAAGGTGAAGATGAATTAGAAGCATATGATTCTTTAAAAGAACTATTTTATAATTAAAAAATTTTATTTTAAACTGGGTAAACTAGGCTTTGAATATTTTGAAAATTTAAAATATTTAAAAACAATTCAGAGTTTATTTGCTATAAAATATTAAAATTTAAAATAAAGGGAGGGTGGTATGAGTTATTATCTAGGAATCGATGGTGGAGGAACAAAAACTGTTGCAATACTTAGTAAAGATGATGGAACAATTGTTGATACAGCGAGAATGGGACCTACTAATTATAAAGGAGTAGGAATTGAAAAAACAAAGGATGAATTTTGGAGTATGTTTAAATACTTTTTTTCAAGGGATAAAGTGTCACTAAAAGAAATTAAATCACTATGTCTAGGTGGTGCAGGAGTGGACTTTGAAAAAGATAAAGAAATTTTAAAAAACATTTTCTATTCCTTAGGATATAAAAATAAAATTTTAATTTATAATGATTCAGTTACAACTTTGGTTGGTGCAAATGGTGGGAAAAAGGGTGCAATTTTAATTAGCGGAACAGGATCAGTAGCTTATGGAATAGATTTAGATAACAATCCTATTAGAGTAGGTGGATGGGGACATTTTATAGACGATTTAGGAAGTGGATTTGCAATTGGAAAAGATGCATTATCTAAAATAATGGAGAGTTATGATGGAAGGCGTAAACAAACTATACTTTGGGAAAAGGTTAGTACAAAATTACAGATAAAGTCTCATGATGAACTTATTTCTTATATATATAATCCTAAAACTAATAAAAATAACATAGCAGAAATTGCAGTTATTGTAATTAATTCTTATCTAGAAGATGATGTGGCAAAAGAAATAATAGATAAAGCTGTAGAAGATTTATTTATTATTGTTAAAACTCTTTCTGAAAAAATGAATTGTGATAACTTTCCTTTAAGTTTTAGTGGTAGTGTGTTATTAAAATCACCTTTAATAAGAGAATTATTAGAAAAAAGAATAAAAAAAGAGTTGCCTCAAATAGTAATTCATGATTCTTATAACGATGGGGCATACGGAGCTTTAATATTAGCACTTGAAAATAGTTAAAATTTGGGGGGGAGAAATATGAAAAAAATCATGCTGGTATGTTGTGCTGGAATGTCTACTAGTTTATTAGTAGAAAAAATGGAAAAGGCTGCGGCAAAAGATAATATTAATGTTAAGATATTTGCTGTAGGGGAAATAGACCTTAAAAATCATATGGATGTAGACGTTGTTTTATTAGGACCACAGGTAAGATATCTTTTAAATAAAATTAGAAAAACTATGGAGCCAAAAGGAATACCAGTGGATGTAATCGATAGTATGATGTATGGCACCATGAATGGTGAAAAAGTATTAAAAAAAGCTATGGAATTAATAAATAATAGTAAATAGGTTGAAATAGGAGGTTCACTATGAACAGTTTTTTAAATAAAATGGAAAAATATTTTGTACCTATTGCAGGTAAGTTAGGCTCGCAAAGACACTTAGTAGCAATAAGGGATGGATTTGTATCTATAATGCCGTTGGTAATTGCTGGAGCTTTTGCAGTTTTAATAAATGGATTACCTATACCAGTATATCAAAAATTTATGGCTAGTGTATTTGGCGAAACATGGACTGTGTTTGGAGGAAATATATGGACTGCATCTTTTGCAATAATGTCTTTATTAGTAGTAATAACAATAAGTTATCATTTAGCTAAATCTTATGATGCAGATGGAGTAATTGCTGCAGTAATGGCTTTAGGCTCTTTAATAATGTTAACAAATCCAACAGAAGATGGTTCAGGTATACCATTTAAATGGGCTGGCGGAACTGGTTTATTTGTAGCAATTATAGTAGCTTTAGTAGTTACAGAAATATTTGTTAAGTTCTCTAAATCCGAAAAATTAATAATAAAAATGCCAGATGGAGTACCACCAGCAGTTTCTAAATCATTTGCAGCTTTATTCCCAGTGATGATTACAGTTGCAGTTATATCAATGATAAAAGTATTACTAGGTTTAGTTGGTATTACTGATATTCAAGCATTAATTTATGATGTGCTTCAAAAACCTCTTGCAGGAGTAGCAAATACTTTAGGGTCAGCAATAGCTATTGTATTATTTAATCATATCGCATGGTTCTTTGGACTTCATGGTTCCAATATATTAGAGCCAGTTATGCAAGCGATATATCTTCCAGCACTTGATGCAAATATAAAAGCTTTCCAAACAGGTGCAGCTATACCTAATATAGTTACAAAACCTTTCTTTGATTGTTTTGTATATATGGGTGGATCAGGTGTAACTATTTGCTTAATAGGTGCAATTTTTATAGCTTCTTATAGAAGAAAAAGCAAAAACAAAGCTTACCAAAGTATGGCTAATATATCAGCAGCACCAGGCATATTTAATATAAATGAACCTATAATTTATGGATTGCCAATAGTTTTAAATCCTATATTCTTAGTACCATTTATATTAGCACCGTTAGTTTTAACTATTATTAGTTATTTAGCTATAGCAAGTGGAATAGTACCACCAACAGTAGCGATGGTTCCTTGGATAACACCACCAATTATCAGTGGATGGCTTGTTACTGGTGGATCTTTAATGGGTGTATTACTTCAAATAATAAATTTAACAATTGGTTTATTAATATATTATCCATTTATAATAATGGCAGAAAGAATAGATGCAAAAAAATCCTTAACCAATACTGCAAAAATTGAAAATTCTAAAGACAAAAAATTAGAAATTTAAATATTATTAATTTGGAGTATAAGGCTGTTATTTCTTTATACTCCAAATTTAAAAAATAAAGTTTAGTATTAGGAACATAGTGATTGATAATCACAACAATTCTTAATTATTCATTTGATAAATGAATAACTTTAGAATTTAGTTTAGAACTCTATATAGTAAAATGTAGAAATATTGAAAAGAGGATTAAATATTTGTTAATACAATAAGAATTAGATGGAAGTGAGAAAATGAAGGGCATAAAAATGTCAATAATAGGAGCAGGTAGTAGTTATACACCAGAACTTATAGAAGGGATTATTAATAAAATAGATGAATTACCAATAACAGAAATAGTTTTGATTGACATAGAAACAGGTAGAAAAAAATTAGATATAATATTTAACCTTACAAAAAGAATGCTAAAAAAAAGCACTATAAATATAAAAGTTTGGACAACCTGTAATAGGAAGGAAGGAATAAAAAATTCAGATTTTATAATTAGTCAAATAAGAGTTGGAGGACTAAGGGCTAGAGAAAAAGATGAATTAATATCATTGAAAAATAATTTAATAGGTCAAGAAACCACAGGTGCAGGTGGATTTGCCAATGCACTGAGAACGATACCAGTTATGCTAGATATATGTAAAGATATTGAACAGGTAGCTCCAAATAGCTGGTTGATTAATTTTACAAATCCCGCTGGAATTATAACTGAGGCAATTATGCAATATACAAAGGTCAAAGTTATTGGGCTTTGTAATGTTCCATATAATATGAAAATCAACATTAGCAAAATACTTGAAGTTGAAAATGAAAGATTAAATATAGATTTTATAGGGCTCAATCACTTGGTTTTTGGCAAAAAAGTATATTTAGACAATATGGATATAACAAAAAAAGTAGTTGAAATTTTATGTAGCGGTAAAAGTATAAATATAAGCAATATACCAGATTTAAAATGGGATGAAAGTTTTTTAAGAGCGATGGGTATGGTGCCATGTCCTTATCATAGATATTTTTATATGAAAGATAGAATGTTAGAAGAAGAATTAAGTAGTTTCAAGAAAAACAAAAGTACCAGGGCTATACAGGTTATGGAGATTGAAAATAAGTTATTTGATATATATATGATGGAAAATACAAAAGAAAAACCTAAAGAATTAGAATATAGAGGTGGTGCATATTATTCTACTGTAGCTATTTCACTTATAAATGCTATATATAATGATAAGAATGAAATTCATACAGTAAATGTAAAAAATAATGGGGCTATTAAAGAGCTACCAAAGGACTCTGTTATAGAAGTGAATTCAATAATAAATAAGGATGGTGCAATACCTTTAGATGTTGGAGAATTAGATGAAAAAATAAAGGGGTTAATAATATCTATAAAAAATTATGAAAGGTTTACTATAAAAGCTGCAGTGGAAAAAGATTATGATTGTGCACTGCTTGCACTTATAAATAATCCGTTAGTAGGTTCTATAGAGAAGTCTAAAGCTGTATTAGAAGATATATTTTTAGAAAATAAGAAATATTTACAAGGATTTAATATATAATTATTCAAAATTAGGAGGACTGTTATGGAAGAAATTATAATAAATTTAATATCCTGTGGTGGAGAAGCAAAAAGCTTTTCCATGGAAGCTATAAGCTATGCTAAGGAAGGGGAATTTGAAAAAGCTAAAGAAGCATTGAAAAGTGCAGAAGAAAGTCTAACAAAAGCTCATGTTCAACAAACAAAACTTATACAAAGTGAAGCTCAAAATAATAAAATAGAAGTATCCTTACTTATGGTTCATGCTCAAGATCATTTAATGAATGCAATAACTGTTAAAGATATGGCTGAAGAATTTATTGATTTATATGAAAAGATTTACTTGAAATAATGGAAGGGTGAATTAAATGAGAAGTTTGGGGATATCTGTATATCCTGGAAATGCAACTATAGATAGATATATAGAGTACTTAGAATTAGCATCTAGTTATGGATTTTCAAGGGTCTTTACATGTCTTATTTCTACAGATGATAGTCATATACTTCAATTTAAAGAAATAACTAAGGTGGCAACAAAACTTGGTATGGAAGTTATTGCAGATGTAAATAAGGATGCATTAAAAAAGATAGGTATAAACTATAAAAATCTGGAACAACTACATGAATTGAATTTAACTGGTATAAGATTAGATGAAGGATTCGGTGGTGTTGAAGAATCCTTAATGAGTTTTAATAAAGAAAATTTTAAAATAGAAATTAATATGAGTAATGGAACAAAGCAGATAGAAAATATATTAGCTTTTCAACCTAATAAAGAAAATATAATAGGATGCCATAATTTTTACCCTCACAGATATACAGGGCTTTCAAGAAAATATTTTATCAATTGTTCAAAGGTTTTTAAAGAAAATGGAGTAAGGACAGCAGCTTTTGTAACTTCCCAAAATGGAGAATTTGGACCATGGCCTGTAAATGAAGGACTTTGTACGCTGGAAGAACATAGATTTTTACCAATAGAAGTTCAAGCAAAAGATTTATTTAACACTGAATTTATAGATGATGTAATAATAGGAAATTGTTTTGCAACAGAGGAAGAACTTAAAAAGTTATCTAACTTAAATAGAAATTTGGTAAGTTTAAAAGTAAATTTATATGAAAATATATCTTATATTCAAAGGAAAATCCTATTAGATGAAGAACATTTTAATAGAGGAGATGTTTCAGAATATATGATAAGATCTACTCAAAGTAGAGTTAAATATAGAAATGAGTACTTTGAGCCTTTAAATATTAGAGAAATAAAAAAAGGAGATATATTAATAGAGAGTTCTCTTTATAAAAGATATAGTGGCGAACTTCAAATTGCATTGAAAGATATGGAAAATAGCGGCAAAACTAGTGTAGTTGGTAGAATAGCAGAAGAGGAAATATACCTTTTAGATTATATAAGGCCATGGCAAAAGTTTAAATTTGAAGAAAGCTAATTATATGCTAGATAGGTGAATTTTCAATGGGCATTAAATTAGAAGAGGCAAAACAAAGTGACAGAAAGGTTGGAAAATATGAAAATTATTACAACAGAAGATTATAATGAGTTAAGTGAAAAGGCAGCTAAGATAATAGCTAGCAAATTGATTTTAAAGCCTAAATCAATTCTTGGGTTGGCTACTGGGTCAACTCCTATAGGAACATATAAAGAGCTTATTAGATTATACAACGAAAAAATTATTAGTTTTAATGAAACCATAACTTTTAACTTAGATGAGTATTATGATTTAGACTATGAAAATGTTAATAGCTATCATTATTTTATGAACAAGAATCTTTTTAGTAGCATTGATATAAAAAAAGAAAATATCAATATTCCAAGCGGATTAGCAGAAAGTTTAGAAAAAGAATGTGAGAGCTATGAAAGTAAAATTGAAAGTTGTGGAGGAGTAGATATTCAGATTTTAGGAATAGGAAGAAATGGACATATTGGATTCAATGAACCTCATTGTAAATTTGGATCTACAACTCATGTTGTATCACTAGATGGAGATACAAGAAGAGCTAATGCTAGATTTTTTAGAAATATAGAAGAAGTGCCTAAAAAAGCTATTACTATGGGAATAAAAACTATAATGAATGCTAAAGAGATATTACTTTTAGTGTCAGGTGAAGATAAAAGTAAAGCTATCTATGAAACTGTATATGGAAATGTAACAGAGAGTGTTCCTGCATCTGTACTTCAATTACATCCAAATGTTACTGTTATAGTGGATAAAAAAGGTGCAAAATTTTTATAAAATGCTCATAATTATTAGGTGGTGATATTATGGAGGGTATAGGAGTATCTAACGGTATTGAAATTAGTAAAGTTTTAATAAAAGATGTAAAAGAAGAAATACCTAGATATAGTATAGAAGATATAAGTGCTGAAATATTAAGGTTTAAGTCTGCTGTGGAAGACAGCATAAAAGATATAGAAAATCTAATATTAAATGAAAAATTAGCTAAAGAAGAGATGGAAATTTTTGATGCACATATATGTATGCTTAAAGATGAAGAGTTTTTACGATTTGTTGAAGAAAAAATAAAAACAGATAAAATAAATAGCGAATGGGCATTAGAAAAAGGAAAACAGTTTTTTGTTGAGCTTTTTAATTCATTTGATAATGAATACTTTAAAGAACGAAGTATTGACCTTATAGATATAATTAATAGAGCTACAAATAAGTTGTTAAAAAAAGAAGAATTAAACTATGAAAAAATTGAAGGTAAATTTGTTCTTGTAGCTCATGATTTAACACCATCTGAAACAGTAAAGATTGATAAAAATAAAATAATAGGATTTATAACAGAGATTGGTGGGAAAACTTCTCATGTTGCTATAGTAGCAAGAATGTTAGGTATACCTGCTATTGTTGGGGCAAAAAATATTTTAAGTATGGTAGATAATCAGTCTATTATAGCTATGGATGGAGGTAATGGACAATTTATAATAAATCCAACTCAATATGATATAGAAAGTTTTAACGAAAAGAAAAAAATAATGCACATTGAAGAAAATTTAGACAAAGATTTTTTAGATAAAATACCTTTATCTAAAGATATGAAAAGATTTCAAGTAGCGTGTAACCTTCAAGTTCCTACTCAATTAGATGAAATAGTAAAGAATAATGGTGAAGGAATAGGGCTTTTACGAAGCGAATTCATATATATGGATAGAAAAAATGCACCTACAGAAGATATTCAATTTGAAATATATAAAGATATAGCTGTACAAATGAAAGAAAAACCTGTTATTATCAGAACATTGGATGTAGGGGGAGATAAAGAAATTTCGTATCTTAATATACCTAAAGAGGAAAATCCGTTTTTAGGACTTAGAGCTACAAGGTATTGTTTAAAAGAAAAAAAATTCTTTAAAACCCAATTAAGAGCAATTTTAAGGGCTAGTAATTTTGGAAAAGTAAAGATAATGTTTCCTATGATTTCATCTTTAAAGGAAATAAGAGAGGCTAAAAATTTACTTCAGGAGTGTAAAAAAGAGTTAGATTACGAAAAAATAAAATATGATGAAGATATAGAAATAGGAATTATGATAGAAGTACCATCAGCAGCAATAATTTCTGATATTTTAGCAAAAGAGGTTGATTTCTTTAGTATAGGTACTAATGATTTAATTCAATATACTGTTGCAGTAGATAGGTTAAACAATAATGTTTCAGACTTGTATAGTAATTACAATTTAGCAGTTTTGAGACTCATAAAAATGGTTATAGAAAATGGACATAAGAATGGAATATATGTTGGTATGTGCGGTGAGGCTGCTAGAGATGTTAATTTAATACCAATATTTATGGCAATGGGACTGGATGAATTTAGTGTAAACCCATCATATGTATGTAGAGTTAAACGATACATGTCCAGATATGATATATATCAATGTGAAAAGCTTTGTAAAAAAGTATTGTCATTAGAGACAGATGAGGAAATAGAAATAATTTTAGAAGAATTTAAAAATGAAAATCAAAATAAGAAATAACTATAGGGAAGCAAAAATAGCATGCTATTTTTGCTTCCCTATTATAATATTTAAAATAAATTTCTTTATAGTTCAATTAAATTTTGTTTATATTTATTATATAAACTTTTTAAAAGTGAAATTTTTTCATCTAATTCTATTTGTAAATTAGAAACCTCATCTAAATCATAATCATTAATTGAAGTTTTAATTTTAGTAAATAATGAGGAATTTTCATCATTATCTTTCATAATGTAATTTCTTAAGCTTTGAATATTTTCCCAATTAGTAACATCAATCTTAGAATCTTCATTATGATTTAGTTTTTTACAGTTACGTACTACCTTTATATATTGAGGAATTAGTCGTCCAGTAAGCTCATTTAAGTATCTTTCTGTAACACCCATTCTATAACTATTAATAATTTTATCATTTAGTATAGTACCACAATTAATTGTTGAAACTTTACTTTTATTATCAAAAGATTTTAAGTTTTCCAATACTGTTTTTGGTGCTTTGCCAAAGTATTTTTCAAGTTCTTCTTTTGAGTAATCTGTAAAGATGTTATTTTCACTTCTATATTTACGGTTATTTTCTAAATAAGATGCCTCTTCACCATATTCTTTTGAAATTTCCATCAATAAATCTTCAGTAGTTTTATTATTTTTAATAACATATGTTAATCCATCTAACATAGATAAAATTGATGCACTTGTAGTTAAATAACTATTAGTGTGAGGGCATGGAGATCTTAGTTCAAATCTTGTGCTATAAGGATTGTCTTCCTCTCGAATAAGAGCTAAAAGAACCGTTCTATTTCTAGATGGCATATCTTTGTTTAAACCTAATGAAGTACATGTACAAACAGGGGCTTCAAATCCAGGTTGTAATCTTTTTATAGAATCAATAGAGTTAGATACAAATGGATTTATTATATCATAATTTTTTAAAATTCCCATTAAAGCTCCATAACCAAGGACACTCATAAAATCTTTATTACTATGGAATAAGTTTATTTTTTCTCCATTTTTTAAATGTAATAGTACACCAATATGAAGATGCTTACCACTACCAGCAATATTATCAATTGGTTTTGCCATAAATGTAACATCTAATCCATTTTTTCTGAAAGTTTCTTTTACTAAATTTCTAACTAAAAGATCATTATCACAACAACTTATAGCATCACTATAGGTCCAATCAATCTCTAATTGTTCCATTATGTGAGTTAAAGATCCTGTGGTTGTAAGTTGAGCTTTTACACCGCCAACTTCTTTATGTCCCATTTCAGGGTTAAGTCCATATTTCTCAAGAAGTAAAAGAGATTTTTCAAGTGATGTTCTTACAGAACCTTTAGTTCTTTTCCAATATTGTTCTTTCAGAACTTCAGAAGTACAAAGTTCTTCAACATCTGCAAGTTCATTTGGTGTTTTAACCCAAAACTCTAATTCTGTAGCCAATGTAATGTTTACATCTGCTATATCATAAAATTTTATTCCAAAACAATCAAGAACATTAGAAGTTTCAAATAAACTTATTAAAGAATTTTTAAAATGTTTTAAAGTGCTTTTTAAAACGCTTCTTGAGTCAACAGCAACACCTTCATGGAATAGAAGAGATGGTATTGTTAGTGTTCCTACAGGAAGATTTGTAATTTCATCAATATGTTCATAATTATAGTCTATGTACCAACTGCAATTTAAATCAACTTTTATATCTACTTGTGCGTTGTTAAGAGTAGCTATGCCAGGCAGATTAACTGAAGAACCATCAGTTTTTACAGCGATTCCATCTAGAAATTTGTCTAAATCATTTAAAAATAAATTTACAGGTATTTTTTCATCTATATCATTAAAAAGTAAATCAATTCCACATAAAGAAACAAATTTTATTTCTGGGTGAGCCAAAAGAATATTTTTGATGTTTTGTTTGCTGTGCATTTCCTTTGGTATTGTATAAATTAAATTATTTTTCATAAAAAAACCTCCGTATTAAAATTGTTAATTGCTAATAAAAAATAAATTATATTATTTACTCAAAATTTATTTATAAAAAAGAGAACATAGAAAAATGTTCCGACAATTAAATATTATTTAAATATAAACAATATTTAAAATTTAAATTGTATAATTGATATTTAATTTAAGTGCTTGGACTATATTCTCAAAAGTAAAATTTGAAATAAATAGGAAATTAGCCTTTACAATATTTTTAATAATTATAAAACACGAAATATAAAAAGTAAATACAAAAAGGAAAAAATATTTATTTTAATTAAAAAAACATATAAAATGAATGAAAAAAAAGTAAAATTTCTCATTGGTCTATTTATTTCAATTTAAAACTTTTTCATCTTCTAGAAATGAGTGAAAAATGAAATATTTAAAATAAAAACAATCATATAAAAATGCATTAAAAACAAAGAAAAAATCGAAGGAAAACAACTAAATCTATAAAAATATTCGCTATTTAAAATTATTAATATATTTTAATAAAGTTTTATAAAATATAAAAAATGTTTTAAATAAAATCACAATTTTCGGAATATAGATTTATTAAGCTGTAAAATTAATATAACTTCATAATAAGAACAATTTAGTTACTAGAATTATTCTTATTATAGAGTTTAAAGATGATAATTAGTATAATGTCTAATAATTTTATGGTTGAATAGTGCAAAGGTGGGGATTAAATGGAGGAATTTATTCAAAAGGCTGTAAGCTTATTGTGGGGAACTCCTTTAATAGTAACAATTCTAGGTACAGGGCTATTTTTTACTGTAGCTTCAGGTTTTTTTCAAATTAGGTTTTTTAAACACATAATGAAAGAAACTTTTGGAAAATTAATTAAAAAAGACAAAACAAGTAAAGGTGAGAAGGGAATTCTATCACCATTTGAAGCAATAAGCATAGCCATAGGAGGAAGTGTAGGAGTAGGTAATATTGGTGGTGTAGCTACAGCAATAGCTGTAGGTGGACCAGGTGCTGTATTTTGGCTGTGGGTAGCTGCACTTTTAGGTACTATAATAAAAATGGTAGAGGTTACATTAGCTGTTCATTATAGAACTATTGATGAAGAGGGGAATCCTTATGGAGGTCCATCTTTTTATATGGAAAAAGGTCTAGGAGAAGAAAAAAAACTCAAGTTATGGATTGTTCCTGCAATATTATTTGGTGGAGGAATATTATCAACATTTTTTATAACACTTCAGAATTATACAGTATCTGAGGCTATATCAAGTACTTTTGATGTTAGTATGATATTAGTGGCATTTATTTATGCAATTTTAGTTTATATAATGATTAATGGTGGTATACCAGGACTTGGGAAAATAGCTAGTAAAACAATTCCATTTATGTGTTTATTTTATATAGTTTCAGGGTTATTTATAATTTTAAAAAATATAACGTTTTTACCAGAAACAATAGCATTAATATTTGAAGGTGCATTTACAGGCACTGCAGCTGTAGGTGGATTTGCAGGGGCTGCTTTTATGCAGGTTTTAAAAATAGGTATGTCAAGATCGGTTTACAGCAATGAAGCTGGATGGGGAACATCTCCTATGATACATTCAACAGCAAAAACAGATCATCCGATAAGACAAGGCTTTTGGGGCGCTTTTGAAGTCTTTGTTGATACAGGGATAGTATGTACTATAACGGCATTGATAATAATAATAACTGGAAATTGGTGTTCCGGTGCAACAAGTGCTACATTAACACTTTCAGCTTTTGAATCTGGAATGGGATACTTAGGCAGAGTGATTTTAAGTATAGGGGTATTTTTGTTTGGAATAACAACTACAACAGGATGGTACACATATTATGAAATTCTTTTAAGACACGCAAGTAAGGATAATGTAAAAGCGAAAAAAGCTATATTAAAATTTTATAAATATTGTTATCCAATACCAGGATTTTTAATGGTTGTGATGGCGGTAGTGAAAGGATTGCCAGGACAAATAGTATGGTTATTTGGTGATTTTACATCTGCTATACCTACATTTATAAATGTTATAGTAATATTGATTTTAAGTAAGAGATTTTTTGAATTATTAAAGGATTATAAGGCTAGATATTTAGGTATAGGAAAAGTAGATCCAGATTTTAAGCCGTTCTATGAAGACAGAAAAAAAGAAAAATAAAATTAGAAAAGTAAAAGGCAATTTTAAAATTGCCTTTTTGTTATGAAAAATTAGAGTAGAAGTAATATGGAATTTAGAAATTATTAAGTGTAAAAAATTTTATATCAAGAAGGGGAAAGGTTAAGTGTAAAGAATATAATATATATATTATTATTTTATTTATGAGGGGATATTATGAATTTATTTGAAACTTACAGCAATTTAGTTTGCGATAATATAGAAAATAACCCGAGAAAAAGCTTTGATGTTCTTAAATTAGGATATTGGGTAGAAGGAAATATTTTAAGTAAATTTAAAGAGAAAAGTTTTTTACCATCTCAAAAATATTTAACAAAGATATCAATGGACTTTATCTTGCAAGCTATGAATGATAATGATAATTCTGCCATAGTAAATATATTTACACCATGTGAATTCCTACATGCTATGAATATAACACCTATGTTTATAGAGGGAATTTCATCATATATTTCAGGCGCAGATTGTGAAAGAGGGTTTATTGAATTTATAGAAAATGCAGGGCTAAGCGAAAGTTATTGTTCATATCATAAGACCTTTTTAGGAGCTAGTGAGTCTAAGGTTTTAAAAAAGCCCAAATGTGCTATAACTACAACTATTGCTTGTGATGCTAATATAAATACTTTTAGGAGGATATCTAAAAGTTATGATATTCCTAAATATATTATAGATGTACCTTATAATTATTCAAATGAAAGTATAGAATACGTAATCATTCAATTGAAAGAGCTAGTTACTTTTTTAGAAGATAATTTTAAACGTAAATTAAATGAGGAAAAACTTAAAGAAGTTATTGTTAGAGAAAATAAATGTTTAGAATATTATGATGAATTTTTAAAAGAACTTAAAATGAAGTATTATCCAAATACATTAACATTAGAGATGTATAGAATATTTGTAACACATGTTTTTTTAGGACATTCAAAATCACTAAAATATTATAAAATGCTTGTGGATGACATAAAATTTAGATGTGAAAAATGTAGTGGAAACAGAATTCTTTGGACACATTTAATTCCGATTTACTCAAAACCATTAAAAGATATATTTAACTTTAATTTAAGTAACCAACTTGTAATATGTGATTTTAACTTTAATAATATTATAAAATTAGATAGCAATAAACCTTACGAATCAATTGCAAAAAAATTGATTTTAAATAAGTTTAACGGTGCATATGAAAGAAGGGCTGGTAATATATTAGACTTTTGTAACAAATTAGATATAGATGGAGTTATAAATTTTTGTCATATGGGATGTAAGCAATCTTTAGGTGGAGCTAATTTATTAAAGTCTAAACTTGAGGAAAATAATATTAAAACATTAATTTTAGATGGAGATGGTATAGACAAACGTAATTCTCAAGAAGAACAGATAAGAACAAGAGTTGAGGCTTTTCTAGATATAGTAAAGGCGGTGAAAAAATAGAATGATAGGATATGTTTGTAAATATACACCTAAAGAAATATTTGAAGGTTTTGATATGCATTGCACGGAATTAAATTCTTCTGTGAATGATTTTGAAACAGCACATACAGTAGGTCATAATAATTTATGTAGTTATTCTAAAGCTATAATGGAAAATATAAAATTACTTAAGATAAAAGAAATAGTTTTTATGAATTGTTGTGATTCATTAAGAAGAACAAAAGATATATTAGATAAGGATAAAAAAGTAGAGTTTTGTTATATTATAGATTTACCTAAAAAAATAAATGAATATTCTATAAATTTATTTAAAGATGAACTGTTAAAGTTTATAAAAGCATATGAGGATTTTTCTAAGAAGGATTTTAATATTGAAAAATTCAAAAATCAGTTTAAAGAAGTTAAAGCAAAAGATGAAGATGATTCATGTGTAACTATATTAGGAAATAGATTGAGTAAAGAAGATGAAAACTATATAAAAAAAATTTCATCTTTAAATGTAAGAAATTGTACATGCTCACAGACGGAAAATTTTTATTTAAAGATTAAAAATATAAGCAAATTAGATGAAATAATTTATTTATATAGCAAAGAAATTTTAAATAAAAATCCTTGTATGAGAATGGAGAATATAGAAAAAAGAAAAAATCTTTTAAAGGAACCTAATATTAAAGGGATTATATATAATACAGTTAAATTTTGCGACTATTATAATTTTGAATATGTTGATATTAAAGAAAAAGTTGATGTTCCTATAGTTAAAATAGAAACAGACTATACTAAAAGTTGTCATGGACAAATATCAACGAGGATTGAGGGATTGATGGAAAGTATGCACATTAAAAAAGAAGAAGTTAGTGAGAAAAAAATAAAAAGTGATATTTATGTATGTGGAATAGATAGTGGATCAACATCTACAAATGCAGTTATATTAAATGAGAAGAAAGAAATTTTAGGAGAAACTATTTTAAAAACAGGGGCAAAATCCTTAAACAGTATTAATATGGCACTAGAAGATGTTTTGAAAAATGCAAACTTAAAAAAAAGCCAATTAAGTTTTATTGTGGCTACTGGATATGGGAGAATCTCAGTTCCATTTGCAGATGAAAAAGTAACTGAGATAACTTGTCATGGAAAGGGTGCAAATTTTTTAAACAAAAATATAAGAACTGTAATTGATATAGGAGGGCAAGATAGCAAGGCTATAAGAATAAATAGTAATGGAGATGTAGAAGAATTTGTAATGAATGATAAATGTGCTGCAGGAACAGGACGATTTTTGGAATTAATGGCAAGAACTCTAGATTTGGATTTAAATTATATGAGTGAAGTGGGAGTTAAATGGAATAAAGAACTTACAATTTCTAGTATGTGTAGTGTGTTTGCTGAATCGGAGGTTATAGCGTTAATAGCTCAAAATGAAAATATAGAGGATATAGTGCATAGTATAAATAAATCTGTGGCCTGTAAAGTATTATCACTTGTAAAAAGGATTGGATTAAATGATTTATTTATGATAACTGGAGGAGTTTCTAAAAATTATGGTGTAGTTTTGGCTATAGAAGAAAAATTAAACAGTAAATTAATAGTACCTAAAGAAGCACAAATATGCGGAGCTATAGGTGCTGCTTTAATTGGGTTAGAAAGAGTATTAAATTAAAATAAAAAGGCATTATTTCTTACATGAAATAATGCCTTTTTATTATTGTGAAATCCTGTTAACAATTAGGAAAAATATAATATTGCTTAATTGTATATGACTAACAGTGATATTAAAAAATTTAAAAGTTTATGAATCTAACTTATTTTATGTAAAAATTTTGTGAAAAGTAAAAGTTATAAAATAAAAAAAACTCTCATATAGTAAAAATAGCTGACAAAGAAGATAGACAAAAGCATGGAAAGGAGATCATATGAAGCTAAAAAATTTAGATAAAAATGATATTAACTTATTGAAAAAAGCATTTGTTTATTCAAACCCATATAGAAATTCATTAATAATATTATTTTTGTCTATTGTAGCAATAATATTATTAGGACTTATAAGTCCATATATGTATGGTCTTATAATATCCGCAATAGCTAAAAATGAAGGTAAAAATATATTTAAATATATTAGTATTTTAATAGTTACATCTTGTGTACAGCTAGTGGTAAGTTATTTTCAATTAGTTCAAGAAACATATATAAATTCAAATATAGTTAAAAACTTACAAAATGATATGTATAAAAAAATAATTAACTTTCCTATAAAAGCTTTTGATGAGATTCCTATAGGTGAGTTTATATCGAGATTGCAAAATGATTGTTTTACATTAACAAATATAATAACTGGTGATTTTATCGGTGTAATAATTGATGTTTTAAATGGATTAATTATAGGAGTTATTGTATTTAGTATTAATATAACGTTAGGAATAATAGTTATGGTAGCTTTTCCTATTTCATATTATGTTTTTTTATATTTTGGAAAAAAATTAAAAAATAAAAGCAGAGAACTAAAAAAAATAGGAGATGTATATATATCTAATATAAATCAGTCTTTTTCGGGAATTAGAGAAATAAGAGCATTAGGATTAAAAAAATATAATTTAACTCAATTTAATAATATTACTGAAAAAATAAAAGTTAAAGACATTGAAATGGCAAAGTTAAACGCTAAATCACAAAATATATCATTAGCGATTAATATAGGAACATCAATGGCGGTAATTGGAATTGGAAGTTGGTTTGTTTTAAAAAATAAATTATCATTAGAACTATTTATAGCCTTTATAGCTTATTCTAAACAATTTTCAGCAGCGCTTATGAATGTAACGAGGATGAACTCTAAAATTCAACAAGGGTTAGCTTCTTTAGAAAGAATATTTAGTTTGATGGATAACTTTAATTATAAAATACAGAAATTTGGACAAGTGAAATTAAATACTGTAGAAGGAAATATAAATTTTGAAAATGTAATCTTTAGCTATGATGATATAAATACTGTTATAGATAATATTACGTTTAAGACTGAACCTAATAAAAAACTAGCAATTGTAGGTAAAAGTGGCTCTGGAAAAAGCACTATATTAAGTTTAATTTTAAGATTGTATGATTATGATAATGGAGATATAAAGATAGATGGTATAAGTATTAAAGAATTAGATGAAGATTCAATAACAACTAATATTTCAATAGTTAGGCAGGAGCCCTTTCTATTTAATATGTCTATAAAAGAAAATATAAAAATAGGAATTTTAAATTGTACAGAAGATGAAATATACAATGCTTGTAAATTGGCGTATATTCATGACTTTATAATGAGTTTACCCAATCAATATGATTCTATAGTTGGAGAAAATGGAGTTAATTTATCAGGCGGACAAAAACAAAGGTTGGCTATAGCAAGAGCAATTATAAAAAAGTCAAAAATTTTATTATTTGATGAGGCTACGTCATCATTAGATAATCAATCACAACAATTTATAAAAAAAACTATAGATGTACTAAGTGAAAATAGAACAATAATAATTGTAGCTCATAGATTATCAACAATCATAGATTGTGATGAAATAATTGTTTTAAGTAATGGAAGGGTTGTTGGATGTGGTAATCATAAACAGCTAATAAATGAAAATATTTATTATAAAAAACTTTACGATGATGAAATAAAAAATATTAATGCAATTACTTAATATAATACGTAGTTCAAAGTAGTAAGCATAGTTGTTATTAAAACAGTTAAATAAAAAAATGGGGAGTGATGGAAATGGAGAATTCATCAATTAAGATGGGTCAATTAGAAAAAGCATGGAGAGGGTTTGATGGAAATGCAAAAACTATAACCTTTTCTGTAACTGAGGATTGCAATTTAAGATGTAAATATTGTTATATGTCTAAAAAAAACAACTTCAAGAAAATGTCTTTTGATACTGCAAAAAAAGCCGTAGACTATATATTAAATGATAGAAAAAATTTTAATTCTAGTTCAGTAGTTTGGGATTTTATAGGGGGGGAACCTCTTTTGGAAATAAACTTGATTGACAAAATTTCAGATTATATAAAGCAACAAATGTTTTTATTAGACCATCCATGGTTTAATTCATATAGATTTAGTATTTCCACAAATGGTTTATTATATGACTCTTCAGAGGTTCAAAGATATATAGAAAAAAACAGAAATCACATATCTATAGGAATAAGTGTAGATGGAAACAAAACAAAACACGATATGCAAAGAGTTTTTCCAAACGATACTGGTTCTTATGATGAGGTTGTAAAGAGAGTTCCATTATGGTTAAAACAGTTTCCAAAATCAGAAACTAAGGCTACTTTTGCCCATGATGATTTGCCGTATATAAAAGATAGTGTGATAAGTCTTTGGAATTTAGGAATTAAAACAGTGTCTGCAAATGTTATATTTGAAGATGTTTGGGAACAAGGTGATGATGATATTTTTGAAGCTCAACTTAAAGAACTTGCCGATTATATTATTGAAAATAAGCTTTGGAATGAATATTCAGTAAGATTTTTTGATCCTAAGATAGGGTTTCCTATAGATAAAGAAGCTAAAAAATCTAACTTTTGTGGTGCGGGAAAGATGTTAGCTATAAGTGCTGATGGAAAATATTATCCCTGTATAAGATTTGTAGATTTTACACTTAATAATAAAACCGGATTATGCATAGGTGATGTTGATAGTGGTATAAATTATGATAAATTAAGACCATTTAGTGTACTATCATTAGAATCACAAAGTCCTAAGGAATGTGTAGATTGTGATGTAGCTAGTGGATGTGCATGGTGTACAGGGTTTAATTATGATAGTGCAGATACTAATACAGTTTATCAAAGGGCTACGTTTATATGCAAAATGCATAAAGCTAATGTAAGAGCAAATAAGTACTTTTGGAAAAAATTTGAAAATACTACAGGAATAGAATCAGAACGTAAAAAAGCTAATAGAACATACTATAGAAAGCCAAAATATTTACAAATAATGATGTCAGATAATGTAACGCCACATTGTGGATATAGAAATTTAAAATCAGAAAATAAATTTACAAGCGATGAAACATTAAATAAAGCTTTTAAATTTGCTAAAGAAAATGATTTTGATACGGTGATTTTAGGTAAGAGTAAGAGTAATATGCAAGCATTATCTATTATTGGAAGTGAGGAAAAGAAAAATCAAGGATATAACATAATAGTATATGATAATAATTCTAAAGTGAAAAATGATTGTGGTGATATAGCTATTTTACTTGTAAATAAAGATAATATTGATAATATAAACAATATGTTTTCGGAATTATGTGAAGGTTACAAAAGAATAAATTTAATACTTGAAAATATAGAGGAATGGGGTAAGGTGGAGTTAGAAAAATACAAAATGGAATTAGAAAAGCTAAAAGAAAATATAATTATACAATATAAAGATGGATTAGAGCCTAAGTTGAATATATTAACAGATAGAATGAATAGAGAAGATATGTGTAATTGTACAGCTGGAGAGGATACTTTTGCATTAGCACCAAATGGGAAAATATATATATGCCCAGCATTTTATTATGATAATCCAGAAAATTTTATTGGTGATCTAGAAAAGGGGATAAATATTAAAAATAATCATTTAATGAAATCTGAAACTGCAGGAATATGTCAGCAATGCGATGCCTATCAGTGTAGAAATTGTAAATACTTAAATAAAAAATTAACTAATGAATATAACATTCCATCTAAAATCCAGTGCACAATAAGTCATTTAGAAAGAAACATGTCAAGAGAAATACAAAATGAGCTTGTTAGTCTTGGGGTTTTAAAGGATTGTAATCTTATACCTAAAATAAATTATTTAGATCCGTTAGAGAAAATATCTAAAAAAGGAGTTTAGCAAAATGATAAAATTAGGAAATATAAATGAAGATGAAAAAAGAGAAATTCTAATTATATATGAAAGAATAATGGGATTAAAAGAACTTAGTTTAACTTTAGATACATTTAAAATAACAGATTATGAAAAGAAAGGTTTTCAAAATAAAATAGATATAGAAAAGGAAAAAGCGAATTCTAAATATAATATATGGTGGAGTGAAAAAATAGATAAATATAAATGGGAATCATGTAAAAACAGTAATTGGACAATAGACTTTATTACGAATGAAGTATTTTTAATAGAAAAGCAATAACTTAAATATTCTTTATATTTATTAAAGGAGGTGATCAGGTAAGTAGTAAAACTTAATTTGTAACTTTGGACAAATTTATTATTAAAAACAAAAGTAAAATTAGTTTTTATATAAAAAGATTCAAATTAAAAGGAGGATTTTTTATGAATTATTTATTTGAAGAAAATAAAAAAGATCAACCGTTAGGATCAGATTGTCAATCTTATTGTATGCAATCATGCAGCTATGAATGTGGTAGAGGATGCAAAGCACATTGTGATATGGATTGTGCTGACCAATGTAGACGTGGGCCAGGAATGATGTAAAAAAAGTAAAGAGGGTAAATTTACCCTCTTTTATTCTTTATGATCTCCAAATCTTCTTTAGCCAGTTCTATTTTTTTAGCTATTTCATTTTTATCTTCTTCAGTTTTAGCACACATTTTTTCATATAATAAATCTGTAATTTCACTTGCTTTTCTACTTATTAATAATATATTTTCTGGTATTGACATTTATAGTTCCCCCTTTTTTTTTCTTGAAGTATAAACATATGAATAAGTCAATTTAGAAATAAATTTCAAAGTTTTCATTCAATTTCGTTGCTTTAGTGAAAGAAAACAATTATTTTCTTTCACTTTCTATACTTTAATTTATGTATTTACTATAGAATTGTTACTTTAGAAATAATAGTTAAAAGAAAGTTTGCTTTAACTTTTATTATATATATTGTAAAATTATAGTATGAGATATTAAGAAAGATGGATAGGGGGGAGTTCTTTGAAGAATTTTTTTCTTTCTTTATGCATTCTTTTAAGTGTTTTTTTAACAGGGTGTTTTTCAGATGAAGGGATGGAAACTTTAAATAAGGGGAAAAAATATTTAAAAGAGGATAACTATGTTGAAGCATTAGAATCTTTTGCTATAGCATCAAATAGATTGAAAAAACAAGATGATAAAGACATAGCAAAAGGATTATGGCATGTAACTAATGGATATATTAGAGCAAAAAAATTTTGCGTTAGTGGAGAGTATGAGGAAGCTGAAAAAATTATACTGGAAACAGAAAAATCTGAATTTTATGAATACACAAAAGATGATTTGGAAGTTTTGAAACAAGAAATAATAAAAAATAGTAAAAAAGATTAAAGGTTATAAATAACTTTTAATATAGATTAGACATATGAAATAAAATAATGATCAAGTAATTTGATCATTATTTTATTTCATATGTCTTGTATTTTTTATACTTTATTATTTAGATAGAACTAGGTTTGCAAATTATTTCTTCTATTTTAGTATCTAATATATTATTAGCATGGTCTGGTTTAATAATAATTGCAGTATCTGCACCATAATGAGTACCACCTATAGAAATAATTGGTTCTGCATAAGGGATTAAACCACTATCTGCAGCCATAATGGCAACTTCTACAGCAACTTTTGTTCCTTGACCAAACATTCTTAAAGTAGATGCTATTATTTCAACTGGAGATATGCCACCAAATTTTTTAGAAATTCCTCTTTCAGCACCACTTAAAACATGTGTAGTAGAAAGAACTTTTACACCTTTTTTGATTAAGTTTTTTCTAACATCGTCAGACATATCATTTTCTCCGCCATTTTTAAATCCATAAGCATGGGTTACACAAATTATGTTTATATCTTTTACATTTGAAAGAAGAGAAGCGGTCTCACCACTACTTGATGCCAAAACTATATGTTTTATATTCCTGCTTCGAGCAGTTTCAAGAGCTAATTCTAGTGTTTTTATTGTGTTTTCTTTTCCTGTTTTTTCAAAATACATTAATATACCTCCTTAAAATACTATAAATAATAAATTAATACCATTTTAACATGAATCTTAAAAATATAGTTAAACAACACCAATTTAAATTTATCTATGAATTTTAAAAAAATTTATTTTAAATTTACAATATATAAGTTGAAAGAGGGTTTTGTAGCTTCTAGAATAAAGTGCATTTGAATAGGTTTAACAATTAACTGAATTAATAAAATATTTAAAAAATTTATAAAATAAAATTTGAATTATATAAAATTTAGAGTATTATATAATAAAAGAAGTTTATTTAGTAATGATTTAGCAGTTTATATCAAAAGTAAAGTTTGGAGGTAATTTTATGAAATTTGAACAATACAAATATGAACGACCTAATTACGAAATGTATAAAAATAATATTTTGAATTTAATAGAAAAATTTAAAATTGAAAAAAATAGTGACAATCAGTTAAATATAGTAAGAAAAATAAATAAAATGAGAAATAATTTGGAAAGTATGAGTACTATAGCATCTATAAGACATGATGTTAATACTAAGGATAAATTTTATGATGAAGAGCGAGATTATTGGGATAGTTATGGTCCGTTATATGAAGAAATAAATTCAAGTTTCTATGAAGCTATAGTTAATTCTAAGTTTAGAGTAGAATTAGAAAAGGAATTTGGAACTCAATTTTTAAATTTAGCAGAGTTTTCATTAAAAGCTTTTTCGAGTGAAATTATAGAAGACTTACAACTTGAAAATAAATTAAGCTCAAAATATGCAAAGCTTATTGCATCTTGTAAAATAAATTTTGAGGGTGAAGAAAGAAACTTGTCATCTATGGGGCCATTCTTAATTTCAAAAGATAGAGATATTAGAGAAAGAGCTGGAAAATCAAAATATAATTTTTTTGTAGAGCACGAGGAAGAATTTGATGCCATATATGATAAGTTAGTTAAAGTTAGAAATAAGATTGCCAAAAAATTGGGGTTTAAAAATTTTGTAGAACTTGGATATATTAGAATGATGAGAAGTGATTATAATCCAGAAATGGTTAAAGTTTTTAGAAAACAAGTACTAGATTATATAGTTCCTGTTGCTAATAAGCTTTATGAAAGGCAAAGAAAGAGATTAGGTATTAATAAACTTGAATATTTTGATGAAAAATTTGAGTTTCTAAGTGGAAATGCAACACCAAAAGGGGACCCACAATGGATAATACACAATGGAATGAAAATGTACTCAGAGCTTTCAGATGAAACAAAAGAATTTTTTGATTTTATGGTAGAGGGTAATCTTTTAAATCTTGTTACAAAAAAACATAAAAAAAGTGGTGGATACTGTACTTATATACCAGATTATAAGGCACCGTTTATTTTTTCGAATTTTAATGGTACTTCTGGTGATGTAGATGTTTTAACACATGAAGCAGGTCACGCTTTCCAAGTTTATCAATCAAGATGGATTGAAATGCCAGAGTGTACTTTTCCAACTTATGAAAGTTGTGAAATACATTCTATGAGTATGGAGTTTTTTACTTGGCCTTGGATGGAATTGTTTTTTAAAGAAGATACAGAAAAATATAAGTTTATTCATTTAGGTGGAGCAATTAAATTTATACCATATGGAATAACAGTAGATGAATTTCAACATTATGTATATGAAAATCCAAATGCAACACCAAGGGAAAGAAAAGAAGCTTGGCGAAATATAGAGAAAAAATATTTGCCACACAAAAACTATGAAAAATGTGATTTTTTAGAGAGAGGTGGCTGGTGGATGCAACAGGGTCATATATTCCAAACGCCATTTTATTATATAGATTATACTTTAGCACAAATATGTGCTCTTCAATTTTGGAAAAAAATGATAGAAGATAGAAAAAGCGCATGGAAAGATTATGTAAGACTTTGTAACATAGGGGGGACTAAATCATTTTTAAATCTTGTAAAGTATGCTAATTTAAAATCTCCATTTGAAGAGGGTTGTGTAAGTTCTATAATAGAAGAAATAGGAGATTGGCTAGAAAAAGTAGATGATATTAAATTATAAGGAGTAAAAATTACTTCTTAAGTTATATATGCAAGAATTTTGTTTTTATATAAATTTTTTTAAATTTTAAAAATATAGAATTTTATTAAAAAAGATAGAACTAATTATATAATTAGTTCTATCATAAATATAGCTTAGTTAAGAGGCGAGGTATAGAAGTGGATATTAAAATTATAAAACCACATAAACAAAACATATCTAATTGGAGCGGTGGTAAAACTAAAGAAATATATATTTATCCTGAAAATGGGGACTATAAAGAAAGAAATTTTAAATTTAGGGTAAGCTCAGCTACTATCGAGCTAGAAACATCTACATTTACGAAATTAAAAAATGTAAAAAGATTAATAACAACATTAGATAATGATTTAAAATTACTTCATGAAGATGGGGCTATTATAAATTTAAAACCATATGAGATTTATAGGTTTTCAGGAGAATTAAAAATTAAAAGTTTTGGTAAAGTCACAGATTTTAATTTGATGTTAATGGGTGATGCTAGTGGAGATATAAGTGTTTTAAAAGGAAATGAAGAGAATATTCTAATAAGTAAACCTAATACAGCACAAGTATTTGTACTTTATACCATAGATGATAACGTTGTTATAAAAATCAACGAGAGTTCCATAATATTAGAAAAATATAATGCCATAGTAATAAAAAATGATAAAACTGAGAAGTTGACAATTCTACTAGAGAATAAAAAGAATGTTAAAGTTTTAGTTTGTAGTATAGAAGTGTAGATATGATAGATATAAAAGAATTTCTTAGAAAAGTTTAGATAATATACGGTTAATATATATAATACGGTTAATTGGTAGGATATATTAAAATACAAACTGAAAAAGTGTGTAATGAAGTTGGAGTTAGAGTAAAGTAACATGATATTATATAAATTGTGTGTATTATAAATTAGATTATGTATACGATTTTAGTTAGGGGGAAGAATTTATGAAAATTGCTATGCCTAAGAATGGAGAATATATAAATCAGCATTTTGGTAAAAGTGAAAGTTTTTTTATAGCAGATTTAGATGGTTCTAATATTAAAGAATGTAAAGAAATATCTTCAAAAGACTTGCAACATAATCATGGTGGCTTATCTGAACTACTTGTAAATGAAGGAGTTTCAGTTGTTATAACAGGTGGAATTGGACAAGGTGCCTATAATGCTTTAAAAGAAAAGGGATTAGAAGTTATAAGAGGAGTTAATGGCAATGTAAATGATGTTATAGCATCTTTTATATTAGGAAACCTTAAAGATAAAAAAGTTATATGCAACCATCATGGTGAAAATCATAGTCATTAAAATAAAATTATATGAATAGTAGCTATTTTAAAGGGAAAAAACAGAGGTATACCTCTGTTTTTTTATTTAATATTTAATTTGTCTAGCTTCTTACTATATAGAAACATATAAAATGATGATATAAATATTATTATATAACCAAACAAACTGAACTTATCTGGAGTTTGATTAAATACAATCATGCTAATTATAGCTGAAAATACTATATTTGAATAATCAAATATAGAAATTTCTTTGGCAGGTGCATATTTATAAGCAAGAGTTATTCCGAATTGACCTATAGTTGCAAAAGTACCAGCCATCAATAAATAAAAAAGTTGAATAACTGTCATAGGTTTATAACTTAAGACTAAAAAGGGGAAAAGTACTATTAAAGAAAAGAAGGAAAAATAAAATACTACAGTATAGTATTTTTCTTTTCCACCAAGGAATCTTACACAGGTATAGGCGGCTGCAGCAGATATAGCTGAAAATATACCTATAATATATGGAATCAAATCTATGCTTAATGCAGGTCTTATAATAAATAGTGCACCTAAAAATGCAATAATAACTGCTAGTATTTGATTAGTTTTAATTTTTTCCTTTAAAAATATAGCAGAAAAAATTATAACAAAAAATGGACTAAGTTTGTTAAGCATGTTTGCATCTGAAAGTATTAGATGATCAATTGCATAAAAGTTTAAAACTATTCCAATAGTTCCAAATGCAGATCTTAATAAAAGAGTTTTTTGGTTTTCCTTTTTTCCAAAAAAACTTTCCTTATTTTTTATGATTATAAAAAAAGATATTATACAAGAAATTAAATTTCTGAAAAAAGTTTTTTGAAAAGATGGTAGGTCGCCTGATAGTTTAACAAAAGCTGACATCATTGCAAAACCAAATGCAGATAAAATTATAAATAGTATTCCTTTATTTATATTACACATATTAAAATGTCCTTTCTTTGTAGATGAAAATAATAATCAATACTATTATGTACAATTTATCATTAAATTTCAAGTGAAAATGTATAAAACTATTTAATAGAATTAGAGTTTAAATATATTATTTTAAATTTTCAATAGGTGTAAAAAGCTTGTTATTTAAGTGTTATATAAATGTAGGAATTAAATTAAAAAAGAATATCTAAACTAGTTAAGATATTCTTTTTAAATTTAATTTTATTGATTTGTTTTTTTGCCTTTAGGATTTGATATTTTATGACCATTTATTATACCAACATCAGCACCATCTTTAGGATACATTTTTCTAAGTTCAGATTGAGTTTTCCAATCCTCTTTCATTCTATTTTTATTATTATCCATAATAAAACACATGTTAATGCTTTAAAATAAAATTAAAGTTATAATTTTTATCTTAGAGTACTAACAATCTCCTTTCTGTATTATATTTTAATAATCTTTATATAGTGATTGAAGTTCAGTTTAAAAATGTATAGTTTAATTTTGTACTCTTATTGTTTACAAAAATAATAAAATTATTATATAGATTTATATGTGAAGATAAAAATTAAAAATTTAAATTTTGAAAAGAAATATTCAGAAAAATAATATGAAAAGATAATATCATTGCAATTGTATATTGGAAGTATTTTGAGTTGATTATAAAAGTATAAAAAATACATAATTACTATTAAAATAAATTTTTAATAGTAATTATGTAAGAATAATAAAAGACAATAATAGTGTAATAATTTCAAAAAACGTCAAAAATATGTATGTTAAAAATTTATTGACTTTAATGGGGTAAATACCTTGTTATATTTTTTATGGAAACAATATAAAATAGTAATAACTAAGAAAAAACAAAAAATAAATAGAATAAAGTTCTAAAAACAAAATTAAAAATTTTCTTATATCCACTTCAAAATTTCAAAATAATAAAAATATGCAAAAAAAATATAATAAACATTTAAATTTAATTTAAAATTTTCATTATTAAGAAATTTATTACTAAAGAAAGATGTTATTTATAAAATAGAATATGGGGTTAAGAACGCTACAGATAAAGAATAAATATTTTGATAATTTCATTAAAAAGTTAGATAAAAAAATAACAAAAAATCATTATTTTTTTGAAAAATGTGTTGCATCATCGACAATTTTCGAGTACAATAACATTGCAATTCAAAATAACTAATTAATCAAATTAGTCAAAAAATTATTCAAAAATCTTTTACAGAAATGGAGAGAAATTAATGTCACAAGAAAACAAAAGAAGTATGGGCTTAAAAGAAGCTATCTCAATTGTTGTAGGGGTAGTTATCGGTTCAGGTGTGTTCTTTAAAGCATCTGTAGTTTTTAAAGAAGCTGGATCACCATTGTTAGGTATCTTAGCATGGTTAATTGCTGGTCTTATAACTATTTGTGCAGGATTAACTGTTGCAGAAATAGCATCAGCAATACCAAAAGAAGGTGGGCTTTACGCTTATTTAACAGAATTATATGGCGACGTTGTTGGATTCTTGTATGGATGGGTTCAAGTTGTTATATATTTCCCAGCAGTAATTGCAGCTAGCGCAATTGTTTTAGCAGAAACTGCATCACCATTATTAGGTGGATTAAGCGCAACACAACAAAAATTATTAGCAGTTGGTTTAATAATTTTTATGGCATTAGTACATATGGTGTCAACTAAGTTAGTAGGTAAAGTTCAAGTTATAGCAACAGTTGGAAAACTTTTACCATTAGCAGCTATTATAATATTTGGTATTATCAACGGTAAAAGTGGAGAACTTTCTACAATTTCATTTAACGGATTTACAGCAGGCGGATTTGGAGCTGCGTTAATAGGATGTTTATGGGCTTATGATGGTTGGATAAGTGTTGGTACTTTAGCTGGTGAAATAAAAGAGCCAGAAAAGAACTTACCAAAAGCTATAATTGGCGGATTGACAATAGTTATGGCTGTGTACGTACTATTCAGTGTTGGTATAATAAAAACATTACCGATGGATCAGGTTATAGGTTCAAGTGCAGTTGCAGCTGATACAGCATCAGTGTTATTTGGTTCAATTGGTGGAGTTATTATTTCACTTGGTATGTTGATTTCTGTTTTTGGAGCTCTAAATGGAAACATGATGGCTGGATCAAGAATGCCAGTAGCTATGGCTAAAGAAAGAAAATTACCAGCTAGTGCTGTTTTAGAACAAATTAATCCTAAATTTGGTACTCCAATAAATTCAATAATATTACTAAGTGTAATAGCATTAGTATATGTTGCAAGTGGATCATTCCAAGCATTAACTGATATGATAGTATTCGTATTATGGGTATTCTTCGTAATGGGAGTATTTGGAGTATTCTTAGTAAGAAAGAGAAAAATGAACGCAAGTTATAAAGTGCCTTTATTCCCAATAATACCATTAGTAGGTATAATTGGAGGTATATATATAGTAATAAGCTGTTTAACTTCAAGCTTTACTAACGCTGTTGTAGGAACAGTTTTAACATTAGTAGGATTACCAGTATTCTTATACTTAAAGAAAAAGGACACAAAAGAAACAGGTTCTGGAAAGAATGTTGCTTAATTATAGATTGTAAATAATAAGGTTGTTTTTAACTTAAAAAAGGTTGAGACAACCTTTTTTTATTTAAACAGTTCTGTAAAATCTTTAAGTGGTTTAATATAAAGTATATATTAAATCACTTAGTTTATAATAAATAATTAGTTAGAGAAAGATATATTGTTATATAGGGTTCCAAGTTGACTCTTAAAATTATCCATTCCAAAACTTGTATACCTAAAATAGTGAGACATGTTCCGAATCACCTAGAATTCAATGCTGAATCTTGTATGAAAATATTTTAAAGTTATTGAATAAGTTTAAATTGGAGCTTG